>ML214172.1:891-30187 GCA_004366195.1 Actinomycetota bacterium | reverse complement strand
CGGGGACCTTCGCGGCACGCCACTGCCTGCCGGCGGCGGCCGCGGCCGCCTTCCTCCTCGCCGCCCCGTTGGGGGCGGCGGACTCCGTCGCCACCCTGATGCTCCGGGCGGTGAACGGCCGCTCCCTGGCCGAGGCGGGAGCGGTGCTCGCGGCCATGACCGTCGCCTGGTCGCTCGGGAGCTGGTGGCAGTCGCGGGCCGTGACGCACCACCGCATCGGCGCCCTGGTCCTGCTCGGAACGACCATGGTCGCGGTGGGGCTCGTCGCCGCGGCCACCGCGCTGGTCCACCTCCCCCTCGCGATCTCCTACGCGGGGTGGACGGTCGCCGGCATCGGCATGGGCATCGCGTTCCCTTCCATCCCCCTTTCGGTGATGAACGTCGCCGCCGAGGGCGAGGAGGCGAGCGAGCTGTCCGCCACCCTGCTCATGGACACCCTGGGGTGGGCGATGGGCGCGGGGTTCGGGGGCGCCGTCATCGCCCTGGCCGAGACCGTCGGCGCCGAGCTGCGGGTGGGGATCGGTGGGTCCTTCGGCATCGGTCTGCTCGCCGCGCTCATGCTGCTCGCGATCGCTCGGCGTCTGCCGGAGCCGGGGCAGGCCCGGGTAGACTCGGCGACCTGATGGAGATCTCGGACCTGCAGGCCTCGCTGCGCCGCACCTACTACCGCCGCGACGCCAAGCGCGGCCGCGACGGCACGTTCCGATGGTTCGCGGAGGAGGTCGGCGAGCTCGCGAAGGCGCTCCGTCGCGGGGACCCCGCCGAGCTCGAGCACGAGCTCGGGGACGTGCTCGCGTGGCTGACCTCGCTCGCGAACCTGGTGGGCGTGGATCTCGCCGCGGCGGCCGCCCGCTACGCGGACGGCTGCCCGAAGTGCGGTTCGTCGCCTTGCTCCTGCGCCTTCGTCCGGTGAGGTCGAGCGCCGTGACCGAGGCGACGTTCCACATCCGTCCGGCGAGGATCTCCGACTGGCCGGAGGTCGCGGAGCTCCTCGTCGAGCTCGGCCGCGACGTCTCGCCCTCGGCGGCGCACAACCCCTCCTACGAGATCCGGTTCGGGGGACACCTCGCCCTGCGCGAGACGCGCACGCTCGTGGCCGAGGCCGAGGGGCGCGTGGTCGGGTTCCTCGACATGGAGTTCCGCCAGCGCCTCGGCCACCCCCGCCCGCAGGCCTGGATCAACGACCTCGTGGTGACGGCCTCGATGCGCGGTCGCGGGATCGGCGCGGCCCTCCTCGCCGAAGCCGAGTCCCTCGCGCGCAAGCGGGGGTGCTTCCGGATGTCGCTCGAGACCGCCAACTGGCGCACCGACACGCACCGCTTCTACGAGCGCCAGGGCTGGACCGACAACGGCAAGTGGTTCGTGAAGCTCCTCGACCCCTCCTGGGGCAAGGCCGGCTACAACGAGTGAGGGGGACGGTCGCCCCTCCGCTCCGATCCCCACGAACCGCTAGACGCCCTCCAGGCTGGCGCGGAGGCGCTCGGCCACCGGGGCGAGGCCGCCGAGGCCGGGAGCTCGGCCGGCCGCGTAGCGGGGGATCAGGTGGGCATGCAGGTGCATGACCTCCTGACCCCCGAGGTGCCCGTTGGCCTGCCGCACGTAGAGGCCGTCGGGGTCGAACGCGGCCCGCAGGCCCGCCGCGACCCGACGGACCGTGCGCCACACCGCCCCCCAGTCCTCGGCCGTCACGTCCCAGATCGTCTCGGCGTGGGCCCTCGGGATCACGAGGGTGTGGCCCTCGCCGGCCGGATGGATGTCGAGGAACGCCACGGTGCGGTCGTCCTCGAGCACGCGCTCAGCGGGGGCCTCGCCCGCCGCGATCCGGCAGAAGACGCAGGCGCTCACCGGAGCCGCAGGACCGCCTCGGCGATCTGGACCGCGTTCAGCGCGGCGCCCTTGCGCAGGTTGTCCCCGCACGCGAAGAGCAGGAGCGTCGCCGGTCGGTCGGGATGGCGACGGATCCGGCCGACGAGCACGTCGTCGCCCCCCGCGGCCTCCAGCGGGCTCGGGTAGACGAGGTTCGCGGGGTCGTCCATCACCCGGACGCCCGGCGCCGCGGCGAGGATCTCCCGAGCCTCGGTCGGCGCGAGCTCCCGCTCGAACGTCGCCTCCACCGCCACCGAGTGCCCGGTCACGACCGGCACGCGCACGCAGGTCGCCGCGATCTCCAGATCCGGCAGCGCGAGGATCCGCTTGGCCTCGCGGGCCATCTTGATCTCCTCGAACGTGAACCCGGTCTCGGGATCGAAGGCGTCGATCTTGGCCACGACGTTGTAGGCGATGGTCTTGCCGAAGACCTCGCCCCGGGGCAGCGCCTCCGGGTCGGGGTGGCCGAGCTCCTCCTCCGAGCCGGCGAGCTTGCCGATCTGCTCGGCGAGCTCCCGCACGCCCTTGTGCCCGGCGCCGGAGACCGCCTGGTAGGAGGCGACCGAGAGCGCGCGGAGCCCCGCCGCGCGGTGCAGCGGCGCGACCGCCATGAGCGTGGTGATGATCGTGCAGTTCGGCACGCAGTACACCCGGCGGTCGGGGCGCACCTCCTCGGGGTTGATCTCGGGGATGACGAGGCCAGCCCAGGGCTCCATCCGGAAGGCGGAGGAGTTGTCCACGCAGACCGTCCCGCGCTCGGCGGCCTGCGGCACGAACGTCCGCGCCACCGCTCCACCGCAGGAGGACAGCGCGATGTCCACCCCGTCCAGGGCCTCCAGGCTCAGGGGGCGGACCTCGAGCTCGCGTCCGCGGAAGGCGATCGCCCGCCCCGCCGACCGCTCGGAGGCGAGCGGCACGACCACGTCCGCCGGGAAGTCCCGCTCCTGCAGGATCCGGATCATCTCCCGGCCGACGGCCCCGGTCGCTCCCACGACGGCGACACGCATCGCGGGACATGGTACCGGCCGAGCGGGCCGGGGCGCTCGAACCGCCGGCCCCGAGCCGGGTCAGCGGAACCGGAAGGAGTCGAGCATGCGCTCGAAGACGACCGAGGAGACGGCGAAGCCCTCCTCGGTATCGCTGAGGGCGATCCGCCAGCCGACCTCGTCCCGCACCACGACGACCTCGCGCATGCGGTAGGAGGTCCCGGCGTCGGAGGTCGCGGTGACGTCCCACTGCCGAGCCGGCACGCCGTCCACGCTCGTCTCGCTCGCCGGACCCGGCGTCAGCCCCGCGTCGGCGTCCTGCTGGCGGACGAACCCGGCCCAGTCCTCGAGCGTCACCCCCCGCTCGAGGTCGGTCGCGTCGACGATCACCGTGGCGGCGTCCGCCGGCGGCGCGAACTGGTCGAGGGTCACCTGGTCGCCGAAGCGCGCCGGCTCGGCGGTCCAGCCCTCGGGGACGCTCAGGCAATACCCGAAGGTCGGCGAGGAGAAGTTCGCGCCCTCACAGGGGTCCGGCCGCAGGAGCAGGAAGGTGCCGGCTCCGACCAGCCCGGCGACCAGCGCCCCGAGGAGCGCGACCGCCCGCCAGCGCGAGGGCGGCTCCGGCGGCGGGATCTCGATCGGGCGCGCTACCTTCGGCGCGGCCCGCCGGGCGACGACCAGGGGGACCGGCTCGAGCGAACCGCCGCAACGCGCGCAGACCTCCGCCTCCTCGTCGTTCGCGTGCCGGCAGGCGGGACAGACGATCATCCCTGCAGCCCGAACTTCCGATGGATCGCCCGGGCCGCGCGCTCGCCGTCGGCCGCCCGGACCACGCAGGAGACCCGGATCGGCGAGGTGGAGATCATCTCGATGTTGATGCCCTCGGCCGCGATGGCCTCGAACATGTCGGCCGCCACGCCCGGGTGGCTCTTCATCCCCGCCCCGACGAGCGAGACCTTCGCGATGTCCTCGTCGACAGAGAACCGCACCGCGCCGACCTCGTGCGCGATGTCGTCGAGGGCGGCCTTGATCTTCACCACGTCGTCCCGGGGCACGGTGAAGGACATGTCGGTTCGGCCCTCGTGCGAGACGTTCTGCACGATCATGTCCACGTTCACGCCCTGGTCCGCGACCGCCCGGAACAGCTTGGCGGCGATGCCCGGCCGGTCGGGGACCTCGTCGAAGGTGATCTTCGCCTCCGTGACGTCGAGGGCGACGCCCGAGATGAGCGGCGCCTCCATCCCGACCTCCATCTCCTCCTCCTTCACGACCCACGTCCCGGGCCCGTCGTGGAACGACGAGCGCACGTGCACGCGCACGTCGTGGCGACGAGCGTACTCCACCGACCGCGACTGGAGGACCTTCGCGCCGGCCGCGGCGAGCTCGAGCATCTCCTCGTAGGTGATCCGGTCCAGCTTCCGCGCCTCCGGCACCACCCGCGGGTCGGCGGTGAACACGCCGTCCACGTCGGTGTAGATCTCGCACACCTCGGCATCCAGCGCGGCCGCGAGCGCGACCGCGGTCGTGTCCGATCCCCCGCGACCGAGCGTGGTGATGTCGTAGCTCGTGGACAGCCCCTGGAACCCGGCCACGATCACCACGTTCCCCGTCTCCAGGGATTCGATGATCCGCTTCGGGCGGATCTCGATGATCTTCGCCGCGCCGTGGTGGGTGTCGGTGATGATCCCGGCCTGCGAGCCGGTGTAGGAGGCGGCCCGACAGCCGCGGGCGCAGACGGCGATCGCGAGCAGGCTCATGGCGATCCGCTCGCCGGCGGTGAGGAGCATGTCGAGCTCGCGCGGCTCGGGCCGGTCGGCGATCTCGTGGGCCATGCGCAGCAGCTCGTCGGTGGTGTCGCCCATGGCCGAGACCACGACGACCACGTCGTGCCCCGCCTCACGGGTCCGGACGATGCGGTCGGCCACCGCCTGGATGCGCTCGGTGGTGGCGACGGAGGTCCCCCCGTACTTCTGCACGATGATGCTCACGCCGTCCTCCTCGCGGGCCGCGCGAACCGCGCTCGCGCTCAGGGTAGCAAGGGCGCGGTCACGTCCCGAGCAGGTGCCGGCGCAGGAAGTCGACCTGGACCCGGAGCAGGTTCTCCGTCACCGCCGCGTCCCGCGTGAGATGGGTGGCCGAGGGGATGAGCACGAGCTCCGGGAACCGTCCGGCCTCGAAGAGCGCGGCGGCCAAGCGCAACGTGTGCGCGACGTACACGTTGTCGTCGGCGAGCCCGTGGATGAGGAGCACGGGACGCTCCAGGCGCGGGGCGTCGGCCACGATCGAGCAGCGCTCGTAGGGCTCGGGGTCCACGGCGGGATGGCCGAGGTACCGCTCCGTGTAGTGGGTGTCGTACAGGCGCCAGTCCGTCACCGGCGCCCCCACCACCGCCGCGTGGAACACGTCGGGGCGCCGGAGGACGGCGAGGGCGGCCAGGTAGCCGCCGAACGACCAGCCGCGGATCCCGACCCGCGAGAGATCCAGGAAGCCGAGGCGCTCGGCCGCCGCGTGGAGCCCCTCCACCTGGTCCTCCAGGGCCACCGTGAAGTCCCGGTGGATCGCTCGATGCCAGGCCGGGCCGCGCCCGTCCGTCCCTCGGCCGTCCACGACCAACACCGCGAAGCCGTGGTCGGCGAGCCACTGCGAGGTGAGGTGCGCGCCGCCGCTCGCGACGACCCGGTTCGCGAACGGCCCCGGCCCGCCGTAGGGGTCGAGCACGACCGGGAGCGGCCGGTCAGGCTCACGCCCACCGGGCAGCAGCAACGCGGCGCGGAGCTCGCGGTGCCCGAGCCGGAGGAACGTCGGCGCCGGCGAGACCACCGGGGTCTCGGCGACCGAGCCGATCCGCGCCACCTCGCGCTCGCCCGCCCGCACCACCGTCTCGGGCAGCGTCGCCGCGAGCGTGGCCGAGCTCACGACGAGGAGCCCTCCCCCCTCCGCCCCGGTGTGGACCCCGGGCTCGTGCGTGAGGCGCTCGGCGCCGTCCCTGGGGCTCCAGCGCCAGAGGTGCACCTCGGTGGGGTCCTCGGAGGCCCGGAACAGGACGTCCTCGCCGACCGAGAGCACCTCGCGCACCTGCAGGCCGGGGGGTGTGACCGGCTCGCCGTCCACGGTGAGCCGGAAGGTGTCCGCCTCCCGATCGGGGACCACCATGACCAGGCGCCCGTCGGCCAGACGGCGCGGCGCGTCCTCCGGCAGCTCGAACCACGCGGGGTCCTCGAGCTCGGCGAGGACCGACGTGGCGCCGCGCTCGGGGTCGGCCTCGAGCAGCCGCACCCGGCGCTGGTCCCGGGTCTGCACCAGGAGCGTGAGGGGACCGGGTTCGTCCCAGACCACGCGCGCGAGGTAGGGGAAGGCCTCGCGGTCCCAGACGATCTCCACCCGCTCGCCGCTGCGGACGTCGAACACGAAGAGCCGGACGTCGGCGTCCTCGGTCCCCGCCTGCGGGTAGCGCACGGCGCGCGGCGGCGCCGCCGGGTCGGTGGGGTCCGAGAGGTACCAGATCCGCACCCGCCGCTCGTCCACCCGGGTCGCCGCGAGGTGCCGCCCGTCCGGCGACCACCAGTGACCGCGCAGGCGGCGCATCTCCTCGGCCGCCACGAACTCCGGCAGCCCCCAGAACGTGTCGGGGTCGTCGTCGCCGGCGAGCACGCGGTTCGAGCCCCCCAGGTCGCGGACGTGGAGCGCTCCCTCCACCACGTAGGCCACCCACCGCCCCGTGGGGTCGAGGCGCGGGTCGTCCACGGTACCGGGGACCGTGAGCTCCTCCACCCACCCCTCGGCGAGGTCCGCCACGTACGGACGACCCGCGACCGCGAACACGACCCGCCGCACCGCGCGATCGGTCGCGTAGGCGGTGATCCCGCCGGCGCGCTCCCGCACGCGCTCGCGGCGGGCGCGCTCGGCCTCGGAGAGCTCCTCACCCTCCTCGAGGCCGCGCGTGCGCGGGTCGAAGACGCACCGCTCCTCCCCGCTCGCCGGATCCAGCGTCCACAGGCAGGTGACGGGGTCGTCCCCGGCCTTCGAGCGGAGGAAGACCACCCGCGAACCGTCGGGGGCCACGGCGAACGATCTCGGCAGGCCGAGGGAGAACCCGCGGGTGCGGGCGACCTGACGCGGGAACCCCTGGAGCGGCCCGAGGCTCATACCCGGCGGAGCCTACCAACCCACCCGTCACGGGAACGGTACTTCGCTCGGCGGACGCTCGACCCGGAGGCCGCGGCCGAGCTCGTGGCAGAGACCTTCGCGCAGGCTTTCGCCTCGCGTCGGCGCTTCCGCGATCGGGGGCTCGGGGCGACCGGATGGCTGTACGGGATCGCCCGGCACCTGCTCGCCCGGTACTTCCGCACCGGCGCGGTGGACGGCTCCATCGTGATGCGGGTCCCCGCGCCCCGGTTCGCGGCCGCCCTCCGCGACCTCCGGGCCCTCGGCGAGGTCGAGGTCCAGACCATCCGGGGCGAGGACGTGACCGCCGAGTACGTGGACCTCCGGGCTCGCCTGCGGATCGCCAAGGCCCGCCGGGCCGTGCTCCTCGGCCTCATGGACCGGGCGACGACCATCGAGCAGACGATCCGGGTGCAGAACGCCCTCGACGACACCCAGCTCCGGATCGAGGAGCTCCAGGGCGCGCTCTCCCTCCTCGAGGACCGCGTCGCCTACGCCACGATCCGGCTCGAGCTCCACGAGGAGGGCGTCACCCCCGAGGCGCCGATCCGGAACCCGAGCATCCCCCGGGCCTTCGACCGCGCCATCGCCGGCTTCTTCGGGGTCGTGGCGGGGACGATCGTCGGCCTCGGCTACCTCGTCCCGATCCTCGTCGCCGCAGCGGTCGTCTGGTTCGTCGTTCGCCGGGTCCGTCGCCGCCGCGCGGCCTGAGTCACGTCCCGAGCCTCGGGGGCACCGCTCACCCCGAGGCGCCGGTCAGCCAGGGCGGGCGCCACGTGTGGCCGGTCGGACAGGAGGGATCCCGGTGCTCGTGCGCGAAGGACAGGGCCCCGAGGTCGTGAGACACCTCGACCGCGAGCTCGCCGGCGCGCTCCGCCGGCCGGATGCCGAACTGCCCGTGCCCCGCCTCCCCGGTGCACGCGTCCACGAGCACGCTCCCCGCGCCGACCGTGCCCTTGGCGAGCGCCGCCTCCGCGTCGAACCCCGCGTCGGCCCCGTACCAGACCTCCGCAAGCCCGAGCACGTGCTCGGAGGGCACCTCCAGCCACCACACCGGCACGTCTTGGTGCAGCAACGGCCCGTTCGGCCGCCCCTCCGCATCGACCGAGCGGTCCGCGCTCGAGTACAGGGCGAGGATGGGCGCCTCGAACGCGTCGGCCGGCACCCCCGTGAACGCCGCCGCGGCCTTCCTGGCCTCCTCCGCGCTCACCCAGGGCACGAAGCCCTCAGGGGGCGGCTCGAGGAGCACGCTCCCGCCCAGCACATCCGTCGTGGCCTGGACCCGACCTCCCGCGAGCGGGTCCGTCTCGGTCCCCGCCCGTGCCAGTCCGAACAGCACCAGGCCGAGCACGCCCGCCATCGCCAGCAGCGCCACGCCGATCCGCCGCATCACCACCACCCCTCTCACAGGGGATCCGTCCACGTCCTCATGCGGGAATCGTCGACCTTCGTCACGTGGTACCGCTTCTCGTGCTGATCCCAGCCTCATCCGAGCAGTTCGCCGGAGCGCCGCTTGCCGCCTCCGAAGCGGGTCCGACCGTGACGTGGGGAACCACGAGGAGCAGCATGAGCAGTCGGTAACCGATCCTCTTCACGACATTCACATTCTTTCTCTCGACCGTCAAGACGATCCACGACCGCGGGCAGGGTTCTGCCCTGGCATCACCGGATCGGACGGCACGCCGCCGCGTGCGGGGCGCCCGCCGCTCACATCTCGCGGCGGCCCTCCAGGGCCTGGGAGAGCGTGACCTCGTCCGCGTACTCGAGGTCGCCGCCGACGGGGAGCCCGCTCGCGAGGCGCGTCACGCGCACGCCGAGGGGCTTCAGCAGTCCGGCCACGTACATGGCCGTGGCGTTGCCCTCCAGGTTCGGGTTCGTGGCGATGATGACCTCGGCCACGTGGTCCCGCTCGACCCGCTCGAGCAGCTCCTGCACGCGCAGATCCTCCGGCCCGATCCCGTCGAGGGGGCTGATGGCACCGCCGAGCACGTGGTAGCGGCCCTTGATGACGCCGGCCTTCTCGATCGTCGCGGCGTCCTTCGGCTCCTCGACGACACAGAGCACCGTGGGGTCCCGCCCCGGGTCGCGGCAGATGCGGCAGCGCTCGCCCTCGGCCACGTTGCCGCACTCCACGCAGAAGGAGATCCGCTCCTTGGCGGCGAGGATGGCCTCGGCGAGGCGCTTGGCCTCCTCCGGCGGGGCCTTCACGAGGTGGAAGGCGAGGCGCTGGGCGGACTTCGGCCCGATCCCCGGCAGGCGCGAGAGCTCGTCGATCAGGTCCTGGATCGGCCCCTCGTACACCGGCGACCCCTCACCCCTCGTCCTCGGCGACCGGCTTGGCGCCGGCCCCGGCGCGCAAGGGCCTCCGCCTCCGAGAGCGGCGGGTCGTCCTCGACCGCCTCGGCCGCCACCGGCTCGCGCACCACGCACCGGATCCTCGGCGAGATCCCGAACACGGCAACGAGCGCCTCGCGCAGCTCCCCCTCGCGCTCCTCGACCTTGGCGACCCCGAACCTCCGGTCGGGCGGGAATACGAGCTCCAGGGTCTCGCCGTCGAAGGAGGCCGGCGTGGCGATCTCCAGGAACGAGGGCAGCACGGCCTTGCCCGCCGACCGGAGCTGGGCGATGAGCCCCTGCCAGTTGGCCCGGATCGTCCCGACGTCCACCGCCGCGGTCCCCGCCCCCACCGGCTGCGCCGGCTGGGCGGCTGCCGGCGCGGCCTCCGACGGACGCTCACGCCGGGGGCTGCGCTTCCCGGGTGGGGCCGCGGCGGACGGGCTCCCTGAGCCTCCGCCGCCCACCGCGGGGGCCGATGCCTCCACCTGACCCTGCGCAGCCGGCCGCGAAACGAGCCCGGGAGCGGCGGCCCCGGCCGCAGCCCCAGCGCCGGTCACGACCCCTGCGATCCGCTCGAGCCGCTCGATCCGCGAGATCAGCGCGTGGGGCTGGGCGTCGGTCTCGGGCATCGTCGCGCGCACCAACGCGAGCTCCAGGGAAAGGCGCGGCGAGGTGGTCCAGCGCATGTCGGCCTGGGCGGCGAGCAGGAGCGAGATCACCCGCGCGAGCTCCGCCGCCGAGAGCTTGGCCGCCTGCGCCGCGAGATGCTCGAGCTCCCCCTCGGGCACGTCGAGGAGCTCGGGCTGCCCCGGCGCGGTCTTCACGAGGAGGAGGTTCCGGAAGTGGGCGAGGGCCTCCGAGGTCACGTGCCGCAGGTCCTGACCCTCCTTCACCAGCCGGTCCACGAGCTCGAACACGCCCTTGGCGTCCCCCACCGCCACGGCGTCGGCGAGCGCGTACAGCGCGTCCGACCGCCCTCCGCCGATGAGCGAGGCCACCACCGCCTCGTCCACCTGCCCGCCCCCGAGCACCGCGGCCTGGTCGAGCAGCGAGAGCGCGTCGCGGAACGAGCCCTCGGACTGGCGGGCCATCGCGTGGGCCGCCCCGGGCGTGAGCGAGATCCCCTCGGCCTCCGCCACCCGCAGGAGGTGCTCGGCGACGAGCTCGGTCGAGCCGCGGTGGAAGTCGAAACGCTGGCACCGCCCGACGATCGTGGGGGGCATCTTGTGGGGCTCGGTCGTGGCGAGCACGAACCGCACCCCGGGCGGCGGCTCCTCGAAGACCTTCAGGAGCGCGTCGAAGGCCTCGCGCGAGAGGCGCTGGGCCTCGTCGATGATGTAGACCTTCTCGCGCCCCTGGACGGGGGCGGTCGGGGCCTTCTCACGGAGCTCCCGCGCGTCGTCCACCCCGCCGTGGCTCGCGGCGTCGATCTCGACCACGTCGAGGTGCTGCCCCTCGCGGATCGCCACGCACTGGGCGCAGGTGCCGCAGGGCTCCGGCGTCGGCCCCCGCTCGCAGTTCACCATCTTGGCGAGGATCCGCGCGGTCGAGGTCTTCCCGGTCCCGCGCGGCCCGCAGAACAGGAAGGCGTGCGCGAGGCGCCCCTCCCGCACGGCACCCATGAGCGCCCGCACCACGTGCTCCTGGCCGAGGACCTCCTGGGGCCCCTGGGGTCGGTACTTCCGGTAGAGCGACTGGTACTGCTCCTCGGCCACGCTTCCCCCTCGCTCGGTGCGGAGAAGTCTAGTGGTGGCCGTGCACCCGCCGTCGACCGCGCCGGACCCCGTCGCGTCGCCGGCCGGCGGCTCCGGTCAGGCACGCCCGCGGCACCCGTCACGCCCCGCTTACGGCTGCTTCCTTCCGGACCTGACCGGGTTCACGGGATGACGTCGCGCGGGACCCGACCTTCAACGCCCCGTACCGGGAGCGAACTCGGACCCGACGGGCCTCGGGCGGGGATCCAGCCCCGCTGAAGCGGATCGCGGGTACAGGGCACCGCTAGCTCCCCGCCTGGCACGGCCACCGGGGCGAGTATACGGCCCGGGCCGGACGCGGGCGTCTTCCCGCAGGTCGGAGGCGGACATACAATCGTGTCGGAGGCCGCATGGAGGAAGGAGGTGAGCCATGCACGCCTTCGGTATCGCCGTTCTCTTGGGGCTCGCCGTCATGATCGTGGCGGCGCTCGTCGAGCGGTACCTGGCCAAGGTGCCTGAGGTGCGTGCGCTCGTGTTCCTCGGCCTCGGCATCATCGCCGCATGGGTGATGGACTTCGGCCTGTGGCGGGAGTGGGAGATGACGACCCGCGCCGGCTGGCTGGACGTCACCCTGACGGGCTTCATCATCGGGGGCATGGCGCACGCCTGGCACGTGCTGCTCGGCTTCATCGGCGGCCTGTCCCGGAAGGTAACGGACGAGGCCACGACGATCGAGCGCACGCAGCTGCGCGCCGCCTGACCCGAGCCCCGAGCGTTCCGAGCCTTCGGCCGTGGCCCCTTCGTGCCGGGCCCGCCGGAGGCTCGAACCGTCCCCGGCGCCGGAGCCCCGGCCGTAGGATTGGCCGCGTGGATCCCGAGGTCGAGACGAGGGCCCGGGCGGCCCTGGAGCGTCATCCCGAGGTCGTCGTCGCGTACCTGTTCGGATCGGCGGCTCGCGGTCGCGCCGGCCCGCTCTCCGATCTCGACGTCGCCGTGCTCCTCGGGGAGGGGGCGGACCCCGCCTCCGCCCAGCTCGACCTGATCGGCGACCTCGCGGCCGCGACGGGCACCGACCGGGTGGACGTGGTCGTGCTGAACGAGGCCCCGAGCGAGCTCGCCTTCCGCGTCCTCCGCGACGGCCGCCTCCTCCTCTGCCGCGATGACGCGGCGCGTGTCCGCCATCGGGTTCGGACCATCCTCGAGTACCTCGATCTCGAGCCCCTCCGACGCATCGTCGCCGAGGGGCTCCGGCGACGCTTGGCGGAGGGGAGCTTTGGTCGACGCTGAGGTCCTCCGGCTCCGGCTGCGCGAGCTCGACCGTCGCATCGTCGCCCTGCGCGAGGCGCGGGCGGCGGGGCGCGAGCGGTTCCTCTCGGACCCCCAGCTCCAGGCCGCTGTGGAGCGGCACCTCCAGCTCGCGCTCCAGTCCGCCATCGACGCCGCCGCTCACGTCGTCGCCGAGGACTTCCCGGAGAGCCCCTCGACGTACCGGGAGGTCTTCGAGCTCCTCAGGCGGCACGGCGTCCTGGATGAGGCGCTGGCCTCCAGGCTCGGGCGGGCCGCGGGGCTGCGGAACCTCCTCGTCCACGGCTACCTCGAGCTCGACCCGGAGCGGGTCTGGGCGAGCCTCGACGGGCTGGACGATCTCGTGACCCTCGCCGAACGTCTCGACGCCTACCTCGAGGCGGGCACGTAGCCGGTACCCTGCCCGCGTGCTCCCCGTCCGCGCTCTGGTGATCGACTTCGACGGCACCGCGTGCCTGCAGGACGTCTCCGAGCTCCTGCTCGAGGCGTTCGGCGAGCCGGGCGGGGAGGCCTACGACGAGGCGGTGGACCGGGGCGAGATGGGGCTCCGGGAGGCTGCGCGGCACCAGGCCGCGATGCTGCGGGGCTCGCGCGAGGCGATGCTCGCGTACGCCCTCGAGCACGCCGAGCTCGACCCGACGTTCCCGCCGTTCGTCCGCTGGGCGGAGGAGCGGGGGCTACCCCTCGAGCTCGTCTCCGACGGCTTCGCCTTCTACATCCGCCCGATCCTGGAGCGCGCGGGCCTCGGACACGTCCCCGTGGTGACGAACGAGATGGTCTTCGACGGACGACCCGCGCTCCGCCACCCGAACGGCCACCCCGAGTGCGTCGGGTGCGGCACGTGCAAGATGCTCGCGGTGCAGCGGCTCCGGGCGTCCCACGGCCCGGTCGCGTTCGTCGGCGAGGGACAGTCCGACCGCTACGGGGCCCTGTACGCCGACGTCGTGTACGCGAAGGACTCCCTCGTCCGCATCTGTGAGGGCGATGGGGTTCCCTACCGCTCCTGGGCTACCTTCGACGACGTCCGGCGGGACCTCGAGACGTCGGCCGAGCTCCCGGGACCGGTCGCGCCGGCGCGCTGCCCCGGATGGCGCTCGCCGTGAGGCCGGATCGGCGGTGGCCGCGGGATTCGAACCCGCGAGGGGTTGCCCCCTACACGCTCTCCAGGCGTGCCCCTTCGTCCGCTCGGGCAGGCCACCGAGGTCGAGTCTAGCGGTCGGCGAGGGGGTGTCGGCCGTACCCTTGCGCCCGTGCGAGCGGTGGTGATCGGCGCTGGGGCGGTCGGGGTGGCGTGCGCCCACTACCTCCTCGAGGAGGGGTTCGGGGTCACGCTGATCGACCGCGGTGAGGTCGGCCGCGGCTGCTCCTACGCCAACGCCGGCCTCATCTGCCCCGCCCACTCCGAGGCCCTGCCGGGGCCCGGCATCGTCGCGGAGGGGCTGCGCGCGCTCCTCCGCCGCGACGGCCCGTTCACGATCCGCCCACGTGCGGGGCCCTCGCTGGCTCCCTGGCTCCTGCGCTTCTGGCGCCACACGCCGGAGCCGATCTACCGGCGCTCGACCGAGGCGCTCGTGGCCCTCTCGCGCCTCTCGTTCGAGCTGTACGAGGAGCTCGTGCGCGCGGGCGTCGCCTCCTTCGGCTACCGGCGGGGGCCGCTGCTCGCCGCCTCGCGCTCGCCGGAGTGGCGCCGGGAGGCCGAGGCCGTGGTCGGGGAGGTGCGCTCGCTCGGCTTCGAGGGCCGCGTCCTCGAGCGCGAGGAGCTGCTCGAGCTCGAGCCGGCGCTCGCGCCCGACCACCGAGGCGGCTACCTCCTCGAGGACCAGGGCTCCGGCGACTCGTACCGCTACGTGCGCTCGGTGGCCGAGCACGCTCGCTCGCGCGGGGCCGAGGTGCTCGAGCGGACGCCGGTCCGCCGCATCCTCGTGCGCCGCGGCCGCGCCGCCGCGGCCCTCGCGGGCGACCCACCGCGGGAGATCGCCGCGGACCTCGTGGTGCTCGCGGCGGGGGCCTGGTCGCCCGCCCTCGCGCGCGACCTCGGCCTGCGCCTGCCGATCCAGCCCGCCACCGGCTACAGCACGACGATCCCGGCCCCCGAGGGCGGGCCGAGGCACCCGGTGATCGTGGGGGACTCGCGGGTGATCGTGCTGCCCCTGGAGGGCCGGATCCGGTTCGCCGGGACGCTCGAGCTCGCGGGCTTCCGGCGCGGGCCCGATCCGGTCCGCCAGCGGGCGGTGGTCCGGGCCGGGCTCAGCGCGCTCCGCGAGCCCCCGCCGGTGCGCGAGGCCGAGCCCTGGTTCGGCTTCCGTCCCCTCATGCCCGACGACCTCCCGGCGATCGGCTGGGCGCCGGGGGTCGAGGGCGCCCTCGTGGCCACCGGCCACGGCACGCTCGGCTTCACGCAGGGCCCGGCGACCGGCAAGCTCGTCGCCGAGCTCGCGGCGGGCAAGCCCCCCTCGCTCGACCTCTCGCCGTTCCGTCCGGATCGGTTCTGAAGCGCGGGCTCGGTCCGGAGCCCCACGGTGCCGGAGCCCGCCGACCGGTCGGGAGGAGGCCCCCCTGCCTCGACCGGTCTCCGCTCAGGCCACCTTGACGATCTCGATCGGGCACTCGGGGCCGCGCGCGCGGGCGAGGCGCGCGTCGAGGGTGAGCAGGGTCCCCCCGAGCGCCTCGGCGAGCGCGACGTAGAGGGCGTCCCAGGCCCGCAGGGTGCGCCGAAGCTCCCAGGCCCGAGGCAGCAGCGGCGCGTGCGCGTACCGCAGCCCCGGCCAGTCGCCCAGGTCCTCGACCGCCTGCTCCGCGGCGGTGGCGTCGAGGGCTCCGCGCAGCCGGTCCCGCCGGATCAACGACAGGACCTCGGCGTCGACGAGGTGCGGGGCCGCCTGGTCCTCGTCGGACGCGAGACGTGCGCGGATCGGCTCCGCGCGCTCGCCACCGACCAACACCTCGTACAGGCAGGAGGCGTCAACGACGAGCACGGGGCCAGTCCCCCCGCAGCTCGTCCAGGGCTCGGATCGTGCATGAGACGCGGCGGCTCCGACAGCTCCGTGTCAGCCCCGGAAGAGCGGGTCCGTCAGCATCGGGCCGAGGTCCGCCCCACTCGCGAGCGCCGCGAAGAACACGAGGGCGGCGCCGGCGAGCCCCAGGTCCTTCTGGAACTGGACCATCTCCATCATCCGTGCCATCTGGTCCTTCTCCCTCCAGAACCCGTGCATCAGGAAGGCCGTGAGCACGAGGAACACGACGAGGCCGAGGGCGGCGAGGTCCGCCCAGACCCCGAGCACGATCCCGAGCGCCGCGAGGATGATCCAGATCCCGCTCACGATCACCGCGGGGCCGGCGGCGGGCACGCCCCTGCTCTCCGCGTAGCCCTTCATGGCCGGATAGCCCTTCAGGTGCCCGAAGCCGCTCGAGACGAAGATGAGCGCGAAGAGCACGCGGCCGACCAGGAAGACGACATCCATCGGTCACCTCCGACGTCGCATCGGTTCGCCTTTGTCAACCCGATCGGAGCCCGCGGCCTTCCCCACGCGCGCCGGCAAGGCGACCCACATGGCGACTGGAACCGATCGACCTTGACCGAGACCGAAAGTCCTCGATAGCCTTCGCGCATGTTGCCGGACGCGCTGCTCGAGCAGGTGCTCCCCCGGCTCCCCGGGTGGGCGGACGGCCTGACCCCACGGGTCGCGCCGATCGAGGGGGGGATCACCAACCGGAACTTCCGGCTGGAGGTGGGCCCCGAGCGGTACGTCGTCCGGCTGGCCGGGGCGGACACCGCCCTGCTCGGCATCGACCGCGAGGCGGAGCGAGCCGCGGCCGCGGCGGCCCACGCCGCCGGCGTGGGGCCGGAGGTCGTCGCGTACCTCCCCGAGCACGGGTGCCTCGTCACGAGGTTCGTCGAGGGCCGGCCGATCCCTCGGGAAGACCTCGAGCGCGAGGACGTCCTCGGGATGGTGGTGCGCTCCATCCGCGCCATCCACGACGGGTCTCCGCTCCCCGCCGCGTTCTGGGTCCCGACCGTGGTCCGAGCCTACGAGCGCACGGCGCGAGACCGGGGCGTCGCGATCCCGCCGCTGTACCAGCGCCTGCTCCCCGTGCTCGAGGAGATCGAGCGGGCGTTCGCCGCCGCCCCCGTCGCGCGGCGCCCGTGCCACAACGACCTGCTGAACGCGAACCTGCTGCGGGAGGGCGATCACGTGTGGATCGTCGATTACGAGTACGCGGGGATGGGGGACGTGTTCTTCGACCTCGGCAACTTCTCCATCAACAACGGCCTGTCGGACGACGCGCAGGAGCTCCTGCTGCGCCTGTACTTCGGCACCGTGACCCCTGCGCACCGCGCGCGGCTCGCCCTCATGCGGATCTGGTCCGACCTCCGCGAGGGGATGTGGGGCGTCGTCCAACAGGGGATCTCGCAGCTCGACTTCGACTACGCCGGGTACGCGGAACGGCACCTCGAGCGCTGCGCCGAGACCGCGGCGGACCCTCGCTACCCGCGCTGGCTCGAGGAGGCCGCACGACCGATCGGGGGGTGGAACGATGGCTGAGCCACGAACCGGGACGGGCCCGGGGGATCTCCCGGACGAGGCGCGCGCCGTCGTGATCGGCGGCGGCGTGGCCGGCGCGAGCATCGCCTACCACCTGACCAAGCTCGGCTGGTCCGAGGTGGTGCTCCTCGAGCGCGCCGAGCTCACGAGCGGGTCCACGTTCCACTCGGCCGGGCTCGTGGGTCAGCTCCGCGGATCGGTGACGCTCACGCGGATGATGATGTACGGCTCGGAGCTGTACGGGCGGCTCGCCCGGGAGACCGGCCTCGATCCCGGGTGGCACCAGGTGGGGAGCCTCCGTCTGGCGTCCTCGGCCGAGCGGATGCAGGAGCTGTCCCGGCTCGCCGGCTGGGGCAAGACGTTCGGCCTGCCCCTCGAGATCCTCTCCACCGCCGAGGCGCTCGAGCGATGGCCGCTCTTCGACCCCGAGGGGGTCGAGGGCGCGGCCTGGCTCCCGACCGACGGGTACCTCGAGCCGTCGGGCCTCACCTACGCGCTGGCGGACGGCGCGCGCAAGGGCGGATGCCGGATCTTCGAGCACACCCGGGTGGTCGGCATCGAGGTGCGGGACGGGCGCGTGCGCGGGGTCCGGACCGACCGCGGCCCGATCCGCGCCGAGGTGGTGGTGAACGCGGCGGGGATGTTCGCTCGGGAGATCGGTCGGATGGCGGGCGTCGACGTGCCGGTCGTCCCCTTCGCGCACCAGTTCCTCATCACCGAGCCGATCGAGGGTGTGTTCCCCGGGCTCCCGACGATGCGGGACCCCGACCGCCTCGTCTACTTCCGGGGGGAGGCGGGCGGGCTGGTGGTCGGCGGCTACGAGCGCAACCCCGACCCCTGGTGCTGGGATCGGGACATCCCGGCGGACTTCAACCACCGGCTGCTGCCCGAGGACTGGGAGCGGTTCGAGCCCCTCGCGGAGCAGGCGGGGAAGCTCGTCCCCGCGGTCCAGACCGCCGGCGTGGTCCGGATGATCAACGGTCCGGAGGCCTTCACCCCCGACGGCGAGTTCATCCTCGGCGAGTCCCACGTCCGCGGCTTCTTCGTGGCGGCCGGCTTCTGCGCCCACGGCATCGCGGGCGCCGGCGGGATCGGCATCGTCACGCCGGAGTGGATGGTCGAGGGCGAGCCCGAGTACGACTGCTCCCGGATGGACGTCCGGCGCTTCGACGGACGGTACCGCAGCCGCGCTTACGCGAAGGAGCGCGCGTACGAGATCTACGCGACGTACTACGACATCCACTACCCCGGCGAAGAGCGGAGCGCCGGGCGTCCCCTCCGGACCTCGCCCACCTACCTCCGCCTGCTCGAGCTCGGGGCGGAGTTCGGGGAGAAGGCGGGATGGGAGCGCGCGAACTGGTTCCGCAGCAACGAGGACCCGGCGCACGAGGGGCTCCGCCCCCGCGGGTGGCCGGGGCGCCACTGGTCCACCGCCATCCCGGCGGAGCACCTGGCCACCCGACGGACGGCCGCGCTGTTCGACGAGACCTCGTTCGCCAAGATCGAGGTCTCGGGACCCGACGCCTGCGCGTTCCACCAGCGGCTGTGCGCCGCCGACGTGGATCGGGAGATCGGTCGGATCGTCTACACCCAGCTGCTGAACCATCGGGGCGGGATCGAGTGCGACCTCACCGTGGCGCGCCTCGAGGAGGACCGCTTCCTGCTCGTGACCGGCACCGCGTTCGGCGGGCACGACCGCGGTTGGCTGGAGCGCAACCGCCGACCGGATGAGGCCGTGCGGATCCGCGACGTGACCTCGGGTGAGGCGGTCCTCGGTCTGTGGGGCCCGCGGGCCCGGGAGATCCTCGCGTCGGTGTGCCCCGACGACCTTTCCGACGCGGCCATCCCCTACATGACCTGGCGCGAGATCAGCGTGGGCAGCGTCCCGGTCCGCGCGCACCGGGTCACCTACGTCGGCGAGCTCGGCTGGGAGCTCTACACGCCCACCGAGTACGCGCTCGCGCTCTTCGACACCCTGCTCGCGGCGGGGCGCCCGCACGGGCTGGTGCCGGCGGGGTACCGGGCGATCGACTCCCTCCGGCTGGAGAAGGGGTACCGGGCCTGGGGCGCGGACATCACGCCGGAGGACACCCCCCTCGAGGCCGGCCTGGGCTGGGCGGTCAAGCTCGATGCCGGCATCGACTTCATCGGGCGAGAGGCGCTCCTGCGGCAGCGGGAGCGCGGCGTCGAGCGGCGGCTCCGCTGCCTGGTCCTCGAGGATCCGCAGGCCCACGCCCTCGGCAACGAGCCGGTCCGGCACGGGCGGGACGTGGTGGCCCGCGTCACCTCCGGGGGCATCGGCTACGCGGTCGGGCGGAGCATCGCCTACGCGTCGCTCCCCGCCGCCCTCGCCGAGGTCGGCACCCGCCTGGAGGTAGAGGTGTTCGGGACCTGGATCCCGGCCGAGGTCGCCGAGGAGCCCCTCTGGGATCCGAGGGGCGAGCGGATCCGCGCCTGAGGTCGACCCGCGGCATCGGGGCCGCCGGGCTCAGCCGTCGGCGGCGACGGCGAGCCACCGCTCGAAGCGCTGGGAGGAGAAGATGGACTCGGCGCGCTCCCACCGCTCCACCGCCCAGCCCCAGAAGTCGTACTCGATGTCGGAGATGGCCTCCTGGATCGCCGCCCAGAGCGTCCAGCCCACGTCGGCCATGAGCGCCTGGAGGTTCATCCGGGCCAGGAGCGCCGGGGTGGCCTCCCCGAAGTAGGCTGCGCAGAGCGCCTCCCGCTGGTCGTCGTCGAACCCGCACTCCTGCGCGGTGTCGCCCAGCTCGAAGCAGGGGTCGTTGTTCCCGCTGTACTCGAAGTCCACGATCCACAGCTGCGAGCCGTCGTCGATGTAGTTCTCCGCGAGCAGGTCGTTGTGGCAGGGGACCGTCGGGAGCGGACGCGCCGAGAGCGCCCGCTCCACCGCGCGGAGGTCGCCCTCGCGCTCCCGGTACCCCTCGGGGATCCGGATCCCCCGCTCGTCGCAGATGCCGAGGTAGTACTCGACCGTGCGGAACATGTCGAAGTCCTTGAGGAACCTCGGGCCCGCGTGGAGGCGGCGGAGCGAGGCGGCGATCCGCGGGATGTTCGCCGGATCGCGCAGCCGCTCCCCCGACATCGTCTCGCCCTCGATGTACTCGAGGACCATCACGCAGACGTCGTCGAGGTACGCCAGCACCCGGGGGCTTACCCCCGTGGTGGCCGCGGCCTCCGCGTTGTGGCGCTCGTTCCGACGGTCCACGGCGAGGAGCTCGGTGTCGGCGCCCGGGATGCGCACGACGTAGCGGTCGCCGTCGGCCTCGACGAGGAAGTTCGCGTTCGTGAGCCCTCCCGACAGGGGCCGGGCGCGGACAGCGCGGCCCCGCCAGAGCGAGACCCGCTCGAGGACCTCCTCGATGCTCGGACGCCGACGGATCGAGGCCTCCTGCACCCGGCTCACCTCGCGGGGCCCAGCACGGGCTCCTCCAGCACCTGCGCCGGCACCGGCTGCCCGAAGACCTCGACCGCGAGCGCCGCCCCCGGACCGAGCTCGGCCGGTAGCATCACCGTCGCGAGCATCCGCCCGACCGTGTACCCGTAGGCGCAGCTGCGCAGGCGCCCCGCGATCTCGCCGTCCGCGAGCACGGCCTCTCCCCCGTAGATGGTGACGTACCCGCCGTCGCCCACCCCGAGCGTCGCGAGCCGGCGGGCTGGCGGCTCGTGCGCCGCCGCGAGCACCGCCTCCCGGCCCACGAAGCCCTCCTTCGCGAGGTCCACGAACCGTCCGAGCCCGCACTCGAACGGCGTGTCCAGGGGGGTGAGGTCCGTGCCGACGTACCGGAACCCCCGCTCCAGCCGCGCCGAGTCGATCGCCCGGTACCCGCACGGCTCGATCCCGACGCCGGACCCCACCTCCATCAGGGCGTCCCAGACCGCGACGGCCCAGGCCGGCTCGACGAACAGCTCCCACCCGGCCTCGCCGACGTAGCTCACCCGCTGCGCCCAGACCGGGGCCCCGGCGACCCGGATCCGCCGGGCGGTCATGCGGGGGAACGCCCCCTCGGACAGGTCGTCCTCGACGAGCCGTCCGAGGACGTCCGGCGCCCTCGGGCCCCACAGGCCGATCACGGCGAGCTCCTCGCTCGCCTCGCGCAGCTCCACCTCCTCCCCCTCGAGCGCGTGCATCCGCAGCCACCCGAGGTCGGCGTCCACCGTTGCCGAGCCGGTCACCACGCGGAACCGGTCCTCGCCGAGCCGCACCACCGTCACGTCGCCCACGATCCCGCCCCGGTCGTTCAGGAACTGCGTGTAGGCGACGGCGCCGACGGGCCGATCGACCCGGTTGGCCGCGCACCGCTCGAGCAGCGCGAGCGCTCCGGGCCCGCGGACCTCGATCTTGCCGAAGGAGGAGAGGTCCACGATCCCGACCCGCTCGCGGAAGGCCCGGTGCTCCTCGCCCACGCGCTCGAACCAAGGCGGCCGGGCCCAGCCGAACCCGCGCTGGTCCGCGCCGGACCTGCGCCAGGGACGGCCCGGCTCGAGGTGCTCCGGACGCTCCCAGCCGTGCTTCACGCCGAAGACCGCGCCGAGCTCCTGGAGCCGGCTGTGGAGGGCCGAGAGCCGCCGCGGGCGCCCGAGCTCGTCCTGATCGAGGGGGAAGCGCAGTCGGTAGTAGTAGCGGTAGCGCTCCCGGGCGAGCTGCGCCGCGTAGGTCGGGTCGGCGTGGACCCGTCCGAACCGCCACGGACGGTAGGCGGACAGGTCGAGCTCGGCCTCGCCCGCCGTGATGAGCTCGGCGAGGGCCTTGCCGATGCCCCCCGCGCCGCCGAAGCCGTTCAGCGACAGCCCGGCCGCGAGGTAGAAGCCGGGGACGCCGGGAACCGGTCCGACGAGCGGCTCGGCGTCCGGGGTCATGGCGTCGGGGTGGCACACGATCCGGACGATCTCGGCCCGCGCGAGGAACGGGAACCGGCGCGCGAGCCCGCGCAGGAGCGGCTCGAAGCGATCGAGGTCGGGGGGCAGCGACCGCTCCCCGTGATCCCAGGGCACCCCGTCCACCCACCGGACCGCCGGGTCCGCCTCGTACCCGCCGAAGGCGACCCCGCCGTGCTCGGCCTTCCCGTACACCAGCAGGTCCGGGTCCCGGAAGCATGGGGCGTCGGCGGGGAGCTCGTGGCCCGGCACCGCGCGCAGGACGGCGTGCTGGTGATCCACCGGCGTGGATGGGATCCGGACCCCTGCCATCGCCGCCACGCGGGGCGCCCACAGGCCGGCAGCGTTCACCACCACCTCCGTCCGGATCGGCCCCTCCTCGGTCCGGACGCCCACGACGGCGCCGCGTGGGCCGCGGTCGATGCCGGTCACGCGCACCCCGGTCCGGATCCGGACGCCGAGGGCCCGCGCCGCCTTGGCGAGCGCGTGGGTCGCGGTGTGGGGGTCGAGGTGCCCGTCCCCGGGGACCCACACGGCGCCCTGGAGGTCGCGCTCGCTCGCCGCCGGTAGGAGCGCGAGGGTCTCCCGGGGGGTCAGCACCTCGACCTCAAGGCCGATCGCCCGGGCGCGGCTCGCGCCGCGCCGGAGCTCGAGGAGCTGCTCGCGGGAGGCGGCGATCCGCAGGCTCCCCACCGTCTCGAACACCCCGAGCGAGCGGTACAGCTCGATCGAGTAGCGCCGGAAGCGCATCATCGTGGGCGAGGGGTTGAACATCGTCACCAACCCCACCGCGTGGCACGTCGCCCCGCCCGTCAGGTTCCCCTTGTCGAGCAGGACGACGCCTTCCCACCCCGCCCTCGCGAGGTGGTAGGCGACGCTCACGCCGGTGATGCCGCCCCCGATGACGACCGCGCGCGCCTCGTCCATCCAGCCCACGGGAGACGGGTGGGGCGGGTCCTCGGCCCGCCCCACCCCACCGCGCTCACTCCGGCGGGATCTCCGCGAAGGCGTACTCGACCTTCACGCCCTGCTGCGCCTTGATCGTCCTCATGGTCCAGTACACGAGGAGGCCGACGACGGCCGTGCCGACGACGATCCAGTACGGCAGCGCGTCGATCGAGTACGCGAGGCCGAGCCCCTCGACGAACAGGAACGACCCGACCATGAACCCGCCGGTGAGGAACCCGATGGTGCCGAGCACCGTGACGAGCGGCACGCCACCGAGCGTGTAGCGCGCGCCGGGGGACGCCTCGTAGATGGCCTTCGCCCGGTAGGGGAGGAGGGCGGCGGCCAGGGCCGAGAGGGTCATGACGGCCCCGTTGGCGAAGGTGACCCCGAGGGTCCACCGGACCCAGGCATCCACCGTGTTGTAGGCCACGATCACCGGGATCGAGGCCAGGAAGTACGCGAGGTGCGCGTTCACCGGCGTCTTCCACCGGGGGTGGATCCGGGAGAACCACTCCGGCAGCAGCCCGTCGAGGGACTGGGCCACCATGATCCGGGTGGTGCCGATGTAGCAGTTACACACGATCTGGAACGAGTTCAGGATGTACCCGAACCCGATGATCGCGATCAGGATGGGGCTGCCGGCCAGGGCGATCGCGATCAGGTTCGGCATGAGGAACGTCCCGCCGATCGTCGCCTCGCCGACGCCGTACCAGTACCCGGAGGAGGCCACGAGGATCCCGTCGCTCCCGATCCCCTTCTGCATCGCGAGCGCGAGGAGCACGAGCAGCCCGGCCGTCAGCACCAGGGACCCGGCCAGGATGAAGACCTGGTTGCGGAACACGTGGGCGTTCTTGATCTCGCCCCCCTGCTCCACCGAGTACGTGCACCACTGCAGCGAGGTCCACGCGATCGGAGCCACCATCAGGGTGCCGAAGAACCAGAACGGCGGGTCGAAGTTCACCCCCGCGTCCGCCGCAGCCGCCTTCGCCGTCGCGAAGAAGTTGGAGACGCCGTCAACGGCGGATGCGAACCCGTCGAGCTCGCCCTGGGCGGCGCTCGGGTTCGTGGTGAAGAACAGGATCAGCATGACCGCGAAGGACGCGAGGATCCCGTACCACATCACGTACTGGAGCCGGACGTAGTTCCGGAACCCCGACACGAGCAGCGCGAGGGACAGCAGCGCGTTCAGGATGCTGATGGTGATGATGCCGCCCGACGAGGCGCACCAGGTGCCGAAGCTCGTCAGGGCATCGATCCCCGTCGTCACCCCGAGCCCGATGAACGTCGGCGCGAGACCCAGGACCGCGAGGAGCCAGCCCGAGAGGGCCACCCACTGCAGGATCCAGACGACGAAGAAGGCGAACACCACCGTGAACCCGAACCCGCCCCCGAACACGCGGCTCTGGAAGACGTAGTCACCGCCGGAGCGGGGCAACGCCGTGGCGAGCCACGCGTACGCGAGGGCGATGGGGAGCTCGAACACGAACGCGAAGATGATCCCCAGCGTGAGGTTGGACCCCTGGAACGCGGTCGGCGCCCAGATGTAGGTCCAGGGGAAGATCACGCCCATCGTGAGGACGTTGTAGATGAAGGCGGAGTACGGGGACATGACCCGCACGAGCCCCGATGCCCGCCTGGTGAAGACCTGAGGTGCGACTGCCTCGGCCATCCCTCCTCCTTGCTTCGACCCCCCGGCGCGGGCTATCCGGAGGTGAACTGCGACCCGACGACCTCGCCCCCACGGATCGCGACGATCAGTCCTCGCAACACCCCCTCTCCGTACTCGCTGCCCGGGTTGAAGGCCGGGGTGCGGCCGTACCGGGCGACCCCCCGCGACTCGTGGATGTGCCCGTGGAGCCCGACCGTCGGCTGGTAGTCGTGGAGCGCCCGCCGGACGCTCTCGCTCCCGGCGCCGTAGTACACGGGCTGGCCGTTCTCGATGACCGGCGCCGGCGGCCAGACCGACGCGTCGAGCTTCATGCACGTGTCGAGCCCCGAGTCGAGCGGAGGGCAGTGGAAGTTGAGGACCGCGCGGGACGGGTCGGGGACCTCCCGCATCAGGCCTTCGATGATCTTCCCGATCTCCTCGTCGGAACGCTCCCGCGGGGTGAGCCACGGGGTCGGGGTCGAGTAGCCCACGGTGACCAGCACGTGCTCGTCGTCCAGGGGCACGATCCGCTCCTCGCAGCTCACGACCCGCTCGAACCTCTCCTCGTCCAGGGCGCCGAGGACGGCGTCGGTGTCGTCGTTGCCGCCGCACAGGTACACCTTGACGTGGCTGCCCGCGAGCCGTTCCTCCGCGAGCGCGACCCACTCCCGCAGCCGGTCCCGCGCGAGCTCGTCGAAGAGCGCGTCGATCCGCTCCTGGTCCCCCTCGTAGGAGCGGTACTCCTCGGGGTCCATCTCCTTCCAGTAGAAGCCGAGCGTGTCCAGGTTCCGCGTGAACTCCCTGAGCTGCTCGGGCGTCTCGAGGTGGTGCTGGCGGCCCTGGAGGCTCGCCCGCCAGGTCCCGCCCGCGTCGCGCACGACCGGGATCAGCAACTTGCCCATGAGGTCGCCGCCGAAGACGAGGGCGTCGACCTCGTAGAAGCGGGCCGCGTTCAGGAACTTCCGGTAGGTCGGCTCCGAGCCGTGGATGTCGCTCGCGTAGAAGATCCTCGTGGGCTCCGTGCCCGCCTTCCCCTTCCGGCGCAGGAGCCTCATGCCCGAGCCTCCGGCGCGATCGGAACGAGCTCGCCCACGTCCCGGTACCACTTCACCCGGTCGCCCACGCGGTTGCGGATCTTCCAGGCCAAGGTCTTCGGCTCGGCCTCCAGCCGCTCGAGGATCGTGCCCACCTGCGCGGCGACCCGCTCCTTGTCCTCGGCGGGGAGGTTGGCGTAGCTCGCCGCCATCGCTCGCACCTTGTCCAGGTTCATCGTGGCAGTGCGCCACAACCCCCAGTCCTTGGCACAGAGCCCCGCCACGTACGCCACGTTCACCGTCTCCTCGTCGTGATCGCCGAGGGGGTGCTCCAACAGGAGCATGATCGTGTCGATGATGTCCTTCTCGTTGATCTGCACGATCTGCATCTTCTGCAGCAGCATCTCCGCCAGGGGGATCGTCGGGTCGTCGTGCTCCAGCCGGCCCGCCCACGGGATCGTGTGGCTGAACTCCAGCTTGTCGAGGAAGACGTCGAGGTGCAGCCCGGTCCGGGGGTGCTCCGCCACGAGCCGCCCTCCCTCGGAGCCCACGTACACGTGGGGGTCCTCCACGTAGCCCTCGCGCGCGAGGAGCCGCCGGATCCGCTCCGCATCCCGGCCGTACGCCGCGAAGTCGATGTCCGTATAGGTGCGGCCGAGCGCGTCCTGGAGGTGGCGGTATCGCGGGCAGTGGTGCGCGAAGGCCAGAGCGCCGACGATCCGGAGCACGATCCCCTCCGCCCGGGCGGCCTCCACCAGCCGTCCCGCCTCCGCCTCGAACGCCTCCCGGTCCACCGCTCGACCTCGCTACGCGGCCCCCACGCGCTCACCGGCCACGACGACATCCACGCCGGCGGCCCCGAGCTGCTCCAGGTGCTCCTCCTCGGTCCCCGCATCCACGACGATCCGGTCGATCTCCTCGAGCGGCGCGATCACGAAGTCCGCGACCGTCCCGAGCTTCGAGTGATCGGCCACGACGATCACCTCGCCCCGTGTCCGGTCCATCATGAGGCGCGCGATCTCCGCCTCCTCCGAAGAGGGCGTCGTGATGCCCGATCGGTGCGAGATGCCTTCGACCCCGAGGAAGGCCCTATCGGCATGGACCCGGCGGAGCGCCTCCGTGGCGAAGGGTCCGACGAGGGACGATGACGGCGCGCGGAACCGGCCGCCCACGACGACGAGCTCGAGATCGCGGTCGACCGCCTCCATCGCCATCCCCACGTGGTTGGTGATGACGCGCACCCCGGCGGCCTCGAGGTGACGGAACACCTCGAGGGTCGTGGTGCCGCCGTTCAGGAAGATGGTCTCCCCAGGCTCGACGAGGGCGGCCGCGGCACGGCCGATCGCCCGCTTCTCCTCGGCGTGCGCGACGATCGCCTCCAGGTAGCGGGGCTCCGTGCGCATGCGGTGGACGAGGACCGCGCCGCCGTGGGTCCGCTCGAGGAGGCCGCGCCGCTCCAGCGCCTCCAGGTCGCGCCGGATCGTGACCTCGGAGACCCCGAGCAGCTCGGAGAGGGTGACGACGCGCATCACCTGACGCTCGCGCAGGAGCTCCAGGATCCTCCGGTGTCGCTCCGCGGGCAGCGGCTGTTCCACGCCTCACCCTCCGTGTGTGATTGAATGAGCGAGAGTTTGTTCCATCTCGGCCGAGAGCGCAAGTGTTCGTAAGCCCATCCCGGCGAAGCGGACGGGAAGGGGGGACCGCCCGGCGTTCCGGTTCGACGTACCCCAGGACGGTAGTGTGGAGCCCGTGTACTGGGCAGCCTGAGCGGATCGCCGACCGGTCCAACCACACAACCGCGTCGACCCGGGGCGTTCGACACGCCGCGGTCGGGGCGCTCGGCCGCGGAGCGGCGCTTCCCGGAGCAGCGCAACCCACCCGGAGCACGAGCAGCAACGCGAGCCCGACGACGATCCCCAACCAGGAGCGCGCGAGCGCCCTCGCCTCGAGGCGCGCCTGACGGCCGAGCGCCTGCACCGGGTCCGGGAGCCGAGCGGCGAGCGGGATGCGCATCGTCTCCGGCGGCAGGAGGTCGACCGCGTACCTCGACAGGAGCTCGGCCTGGATGGCGACGGGCGAGACGGGCGCCGGGCGACCCCCCACGAGCCGCTGGTGCGCCCGGCACACCGGGATCAGCATGTCGCCCCAGTGCATCACGACCTCGGGCACGGACGAGCGCGCCTCGGCCAGGCACCGCGGGCAGACCAGGCGCAGACGGCTGGGGTAGGCGAGCTCGGCCCGATAGCCGCCCACGTGCTCGACCACCCTCCCCCACATCGACACCGTGCCGAGCACCCCGAGGGTTCCCTCGGACGTGACGCCCGCCGTGCGCAGGCGCCGGAAGGAGGCGGCCGCGTAGATCCCGCAGCCGCAACGCTCCGACGGGGCGCGATGCGCCCCTCGCGAGCACCGGGCACGGAGCGGCTCCCGGGGTGGCCACTCCGCGCCCTGGAAGGCGGAGCGCAGGACGAGCTCGCCGCCCCGGCCCCGGTGGAGGCGCCACACCCGCCAGCCGGTGACCGGCTCGGGGACGACCTCGGGCGGGGACGATCGGGGGGAGCCCGTCGCCGGCACCGGTCACCCCCCGGTCGGTGATGGCTGCGCGGTGGGCACCTCCGGCAGAGGGAACCGCGGGAGGTTCGCGCCGTAGAAGACGATCCTCGCGCCCTGCTCCTCGAACCAGCGGGTCCAGAAGGACCGGATGCCCGCGATCTCGGCCGGCGTCATCCGGGCGAGCGTCGTCGCCCCGGCCCCGACGACGTAGACGCGCACACCCCGCAGATCCACGTTCGGCGCCCGTGCGAGCAGCGCCGAGATCTCGGCCTCGCTCCAGTCGTCCACCGCGCCGAGGTGCATCCCGTTCGCCGACTGCACCATGTCGGAGAGCACGACCAGGGTCCGGTCGCCGGCCTCGGGGTACGCCGCGAAGAACTGGGCCGCGAGCTCCAGCGCCCCGAAGACGTCGGTCCCCCGGCTCGAGGTCGCGAGGATCGCGTCGGTCGCCGACCGCGCGTCCGGCCCCCCGCCCGCCGCGCCAACTCCTCTCGGCACACGAGGGCGTTGTCGTGGATGGTGCACGGCTCGAACGTGGCGTTGATGGGGAGCGAGCCGTGGACGAGGGGAGCGTCGTCGATGATGTCGGCCCCCAGGACCCCGCCGGAGGCCAGGAGGTGCTCCAGCACCAGCTCGAAGGTGGCGTCGTAGCGCGCCCGCACGTCCTGGCTGAGGGTGCTGTTGGAGACGTCGAACAGCACGACGGTGACCGCGGGCGGCTCCTGCGCCCGCGCCGCGCAGCCGACGAGGGCGAGGGAGGTCACGAGCGCGCCGACGAACGGCCCCGGCGACGGCGTCACGGCGATCGCCTCCCCGCGGGCGCCCGCTCCTCGAGCTCCGGGGGGAGCACGAGCGGCGGGATCCGCTCGAAGCACCGGGGGCTGGCGCGGTCCTTCCGAGCCCGGACGTTCGCGGCGCAGTACGCGGCGACGAGGCGATCGCGGTGCGCGCGGATCAGACCGAAGCGCGCCCGGGCCTGATCGCGGAGGGACTCCCGGGCCCGCTGCAGCGAGCGGACCTGCGCCTCGAACCCCGCGAGCGCCACCCGAGCTGCCTCCACCGCCCGCTCCAGCTCCTCCAGCTCCCCGAGCCGCTCGCGCGCCGCCGCCCGGACGTCCTCGATCGCGTCCAGCAGCTGCTGGCGCCGGAGCATGACCGCGTCACGGTGGGCGTCGAGCTCCAAGCGTCGGCGGTCGCGCTCGGCCTCGATGAGCTGACGGTGTCGCTCGCGCTCGGCCTCGAGGAGCCGCTGGCGCCGCTCCCGCTCGAGCTCGAGCTCGAAGCGCCGGCGCTCCTCCTCGCGGCGCCGGGCCTCCTCCTC
>ML214172.1:0-870 GCA_004366195.1 Actinomycetota bacterium | reverse complement strand
GGCCCGACGCGCGGCCGCCCGGCGGTTCACGAGGGTCCGGGGATCGTGGTGGAGGTACGAGAACCCGCTGGCCGCCGCGAAGACGAGGAGGTTGATGGCGGCGAACGAGAGCATGCCGGCGACCGGGCCGACCGCCCCGTCCCCCGCCCGCTCGAGGTAGTCGTAGCGGATCATCGCGATGACCCCGATGCCGAGGACGAGGACGGCGGCGAACCCCCCGACGGCGACGCGGACGCCGCGCGAGTCGATGCGGCCCGCGGCCACCGCGCCGAGGAAGTGGGCGATGGCGACGAGCGCCACGGCCAGGCTCGCGGTCATCACGTACGTGAACAGGTCCGACTCGCCGAAGACCCGGAAGGCGACGGCGTTCAGCGGGAACTCCCCGAGGAGGATCGCCACGATCACGAACCAGTAGAGGGCCGCCGGGATCCCGTGCCAGCCGGCGTCCTCGGACCGCGAGGCGACCGCCCACACCTGCTCGTGGGTCCCGGAGGCGGCGGGCGCTCTCGCCGGATGGGGTACGACCGCGGCGAGCCCGGCCTCGCCATCCGGCACCCGAGCGAGCGTCGAGGCCGCGTGCGGCCGTTGGACCTCCGCGTCGGCGGCGACCCCCGGCTCCGGCTGGGCCGCGACGTCCTCCGGCTCCGACGAGGGCTCGACGTCGAGCACCTCCCCGCCGGGTCGGCCGTCCGACGCCTCGGCAAGCCCGAGCCGCACGTCGGGCCCCCCGAGGGTCGGGAGCTCCGCGAGCTGGGCCTGCAGGTGCGACAGACGCTCCTCCTCCTCGGCCGAGCGGCGCTCGTGCTCCTCCAGCTCGGCGTCGCGGCGGGCCTCGGCCCGGCTCAGGCGCTCGGCCGCCCCCTCGACGTT
>SIRV01000065.1 GCA_004366195.1 Actinomycetota bacterium | reverse complement strand
GGCGCCTCGCGGTGATCCCCGGCGCCGGGCACCTCGCGATGATGGAGGCCCACGAGGCGTTCAACCGGCGCCTCGAGACCTTCGCGGCGGAGACCCTCGGCGCACGGGTCGGGGGCGCGCGCGCCCCGGATGCGCGAGCCGGGGGCGCCCGCCGGGCCCGGAAGGGGCGGGGATGACGGGCGGCATCGGCGAGGTCCCCGGCATCCTGGTCGGCCACGATACCGACCCGGTCGGTCTCACCGGGTGCACGGTGGTCCTCGCCCCGCCGGGCACCGTGGGCTCCGGCGAGGTCCGTGGCGGCGCCCCCGGTACGCGGGAGACCGATCTGCTGCGCCCCGGGATGCTCGTGCAGGAGGTGCACGCGGTCCTGCTCACCGGCGGCAGCGCCTTCGGCCTGGCCGCGGCCGACGGCGTGATGCGCTACCTGGAGGAGCGCGGGGTCGGGTTCGACGCGCAGGTCGCCCGGGTCCCGATCGTGCCGGCGGCCGTGCTGTTCGACCTCGCGGTGGGGGACCCGCGCGCCCGCCCGGACGCGGAGAGCGGGTACCGGGCCTGCCTCGCGGCGGGCTCCGAGGTCGCCGAGGGCAGCGTGGGGGCGGGGACCGGCGCCACCGTGGCGAAGCTCCGGGGGATGGAGGGCGCGGTGAAGGGCGGGGTCGGCACGGTCGCCGTCCGTGAGGGGGACCTGGTGGTCGGCGCGCTCGTCGCGGTGAACGCGCTCGGCGAGATCGTGGAGGACGACGGCACGCCGATCGCCGCCGTCCGGGGCGGCTCCGGGGAGCCCGAGGCGCCGTCGCCGCCCTTCGGCCCTACCAACACCACCATCGGGGTGGTGGCGACGAACGCGCGCCTGTCCAAGGAGCGGGCCCACCTGCTCGCGCTGGCGTGCCACGACGGGCTGGAGCGCGCGATCCGTCCCTGCCATACCATCTTCGACGGCGACACGGTCTTCACGCTCGCGACGGGCGAGGTGGAGGCCGAGCAGCGCCTGGTGGAGGAGCTCGCGGAGCGGGCCGTCGCGGAGGCGGTCCGCCGCGGGGTCCGCCTGGCGACGGGCATCGACGGGATCCCGGGTCTCGGAGGGGAGGGATGAGCGGCAGGACCCTCGAGGAGGCGGCTCGCGAGGCCGCGACGTGCACGCGCTGCCGGCTGGCGCAGGGCCGGACCCAGGTCGTCTACGGGGTCGGGAACCCGGACGCCGAGCTCATGTTCCTCGGCGAGGCCCCGGGCTACCACGAGGACCGGCAGGGCGAGCCCTTCGTCGGCGCCGCCGGCCAGCTCCTCAACCGCCTCCTCGCCGAGATCGGCATCCCGCGCGAGGATGTCTACATCAACAACGTCATCATGTGCCGCCCCCCGAACAACCGGGACCCCTTCGACGACGAGCTCGAGGCCTGCCGGCCCTGGCTCGACGAGCGCATCCGGCTCATCGACCCGAGGGTGATCGTGACCCTCGGGAACTGGGCGACCCGCTACGTCCTCGGGCGGCAGGTCTCGATCAGCCGGGTCCGGGGGCAGCGGTTCACCTGGAACGGGAGGACGGTGATCCCCACCTTCCACCCGGCCGCCATCCTCCACGGCGGAGGCGAGGCCTCGAGCCAGATGACCGCCCTGCGCGCGGACTTCCAGGAGATCCGCCGGGCCCTCGCCGAGGCACCGCCGCCCGCGCCCCAGGAGCAGCTCGGGCGCGCCTGATGGAGGTCCTGCTCGAGGCGCAGACGGCCGCGGACACCCGGGCGATCGGGGCGGCCCTCGCCGAGCTGCTGCAGCCGGGGGACGCCCTCGCCCTGACCGGCGAGCTCGGGGCGGGCAAGACCACCCTCGTGCAGGGCATCGCGCGAGGGCTCGGCTACGCCGGCGCCGTGGTCTCCCCCACGTTCACGCTCGTGCGGGAGTACCGAGGGCGCCTGTGCCTGTACCACGTGGACGTGTACCGGCTGGAACGGGTCCAGGACGTGATCGAGCTCGGCTTCGAGGAGATGCTGGACGGCGACGGGGTGCTCGTCGTGGAGTGGGGGGACGCGGTCGAGCAGCTCCTGCCCCCCGAGCACCTGCTCGTCGAGCTCACCGTCCCCGGCCCCGACGAGCGGCGTCGCCTCTCGCTGAGCGGTATCGGCCCCTCGTGGGCGGCTCGCTGGGAGCGGCTCGAGCAGGCCCTGGAGCCCTGGGAGCTCGCCGCGTGATCGTCCTCGGCATCGAGACCTCCACGCCGCAGACCTCGGTCGCGATCGGGACCGAGCAGCGGATCGTGGGGCACGCCGCCCTCGTCGGGCCCCGCCGACGCGACGTCGTGATCCAGGTCCTCGATCACCTCCTGGCGCACACGGGGCTGGAGCTCGCCGCGGTGGGCGGCGTGGCCGTGGGGATCGGCCCCGGGTTGTTCACCGGGCTCCGTGTCGGGGTGGTGACGGCGAAGACGCTCGCGCAGGTCCTCGGGGTGCCGATCGTCGGCATCCCCTCCCTCGACGTGCTCGCCTTCGGCGTGCGCCACACGAGCCGCACGATCGCGGCGGTCATCGACGCTCGCCGGGGCGAGGTCTTCTACGCCTTCTACCGAGCCGTCCCAGGCGGGATCGTCCGCGAGGGCGAGTACCAGGTCGCGCCCCCCGACCACCTCGTCGCCGATCTCGAGGCGCGGGGGGGCGACGTGCTGGTCGTCGGCGACGGTGCCATCCTGTACCGGCAGCAGCTGGAGGAAGCGGGGGCCCGGATGGAGCTGGCGTCGGCGGCGTGGGCGCACCCGCAGGCATCCTGCCTCGTCGAGCTCGCCGCGCCTCGGCTGCTGCGCGAGGAGCACGACCGGCTCTTCGAGGTGGTCCCCCTGTACCTGAGGAAGTCGGATGCGGAGATCGCGTGGGACGAGCGGCGTCGCGGCGCCACGGCTTGAGGTCACGCGCATGCGCCGGCGTCACCTCCGCGGCGTCATGGCCATCGAGCGCCGCGTCTACCCCCGCCCGTGGAGCCCGAACCTGTTCCTGGCCGAGATGGCCGAGAGCTCGAACCGCTGCTACCTGGTGGCGCGGCTCGAGCGCGAGGTGGTCGGCTACGGCGGGCTCATCTGCTACGGCGACGAGGCCCACATCACGAACATCGCCGTCGCGCCCGAGCACCAGCACCGCGGCATCGCCACGCGGCTGCTCCACGACCTGATCCTGGCCGCGGTGGACATGGGGGCGGAGGCGGTCTCCCTCGAGGTGCGGGTCACGAACTGGCGAGCGCAGCGCCTGTACGCTCGGTTCGGATTCCGACCGGTGGGGGTGCGGCGCAACTACTACCAGGAGGTCGGGGAAGACGCGCTGATCATGTGGGCCGACGAGGTGCGCTCGAGCGCGTACCTCGCGAGGCTGCGGGTGATCGCGGACGCGCTCTCCGAGGGGATCCGTCCGCCCGAGGGCGTCCGGCCGTGATCGTCCTCGGGATCGAGACCTCCTGCGACGAGACCGCGGTCGCGGTGGTCGAGGACCGCAGGGTCCGCTCGAACCTCATCGCGAGCCAGACCGACCTCCATGCCCGCTTCGGCGGCGTGGTGCCCGAGCTCGCGAGCCGGGCCCACGTCGAGGCGCTGAACCCGCTCCTCGATCGGGCCCTGGAGGAGGCCGGCTGCCGCTTCTCGGACCTCGAGGGAGTGGCGGTCACCGTCGGACCCGGGCTCGTCGGCGCGCTCCTCGTCGGGATCTCGGCGGCCAAGGCCGTGGCCTACGCGACCGGCGCGCCGCTGATCGGGGTGAACCACCTCGAGGGTCACATCTGGGCCAACTTCCTCGAGCACGGGCCGCCGGAGCCCCCCTACGTGTGCCTCGTCGTCTCCGGTGGCCACACGATGCTCGTCCACATGCCGGAGGAGCACCGGTACGAGGTCCTCGGGCAGACCGTGGACGACGCGGCGGGAGAGGCCTTCGACAAGATCGCTCGCTGCCTCGGGCGCGGGTTCCCCGGCGGGCCGGCCCTCGACGCGCTGGCCCGCGAGGGCGACCCGAACGCGATCGCCTTCCCGCGGGCGATGGCCGACTCCGGCGACTACGATTTCAGCCTCTCGGGGCTGAAGACGGCCGTGCTGCGGTACGTTCGGGCCGAGACCGAGGCCGGCAGGACGGTGAACCCCGCCGACCTCGCCGCGTCGTTCCAGGAGGCCGTGGTGGACGTGCAGGTGGCGAAGACGATCCGGGCCGCCCTCGAGAAGGGGGTCCGCACCATCCTGCTCGGGGGTGGGGTCGTGGCCAACACGCGCCTGCGCGAGCGGATCTCGGCCGAGGGGGCGGCCGCCGGCCTGCGGGTGCTCTACCCCTCGCTCGAGCTCTGCACCGACAACGCCGCGATGATCGCCTGCGCCGGCGCCTCGCGCCTCGCGCGCGGGGAGCGCACGGGCTTCGACGTCGAGGCCGACCCGGGGCTGGAGCTCGCATGACCACGTTCCTCGTCACCGGCGGCGCGGGGTTCATCGGCTCCCACGTGTGCGACCGGCTCCTCGCCGAGGGCCACCGCGTCGTCGCCGTGGACGACCTCTCCACCGGGCACATCGCGAACCTGATGGAGGCCAGGAGCTACGGCAAGGCCTTCACGTTCTTCAACATGGACGTGCGCGCCGAGGGGCTCCTGCCGCTGTTCGAGCGGTACCGGCCGGAGGTGGTGGTGCACCTCGCGGCCCAGGCCGGGGTGCGACCCTCCCTCGCCGACCCCGTGCACGACGCGAGCGTGAACGTGATGGGGTTCCTGAACGTGATGGAGTGCGCGGTGCGGACCGGCGTCCGGAAGGTCGTCTACGCGGCCTCCGGCGGCACGATGTACGGGGAGCCGAAGCGGCTGCCGGTCAAGGAGACGGCGCCCGGGCGCCCGATCTCGCCCTACGGCATCAGCAAGCGCGTCGCCCTCGACTACCTCGCCTACTACGAGCGGTTCCGGGGGATCGACTGGACGGCCCTCGCCCTCGCCAACGTGTACGGACCCAGGCAGGACCCCTCGGGCGAGGCGGGGGTCGTCGGGATCTTCGCCACGAAGATGCTGGCGGGGGAGGCGCCGACCATCTTCGGCGACGGGAACCAGACCCGGGACTTCGTCTTCATCGACGACACCGTCCACGCGATCGCGCTCGCCGTGGAGCACGGCTCCGGTCGGCTCGTGAACGTCGGCACGGGGATCGAGACCTCGGTGAACCGGCTCTACGAGATGCTCGCCGCCCTCACCGGGTTCGCCGGCCAGCCCTCGTACGGACCCCTTCCCCCGGGCGAGCTCCGGCGGATCTCGCTCGACCCCTCCCTCGCCGCCGAGGTGCTCGGCTGGAAGCCCTGGACCCACCTGGAGGACGGCCTCGGCGAGACCGTGGCCTACCTCAAGGGGGTGTGACGGACGCGCAACCAGACGGCTAGTGCGTGTTGACCGAAGGGGCTATCATCTTCTGTCAATGAGGAAACTCCCTAGCGGCTCCGGCTCGCGGCGGCGTCGAGGCCGAGGTATGGCGAGCTGGCCCCCGTGGGCGAGAC
>ML214171.1:2229-17863 GCA_004366195.1 Actinomycetota bacterium | reverse complement strand
CGACGGGCCTATCCAGACGAGATCCGCTTCACGATCGACATCAATGTCGACGACATCTTCAACAAGATTCAGGTGGGGGAGCTCGATCTCTCCTGGTACGACCAGCCCCCGAAGGCGACCCTCAGCAGGTACCTCACGGATCCGGATCTGGGAAGCCACCTGCACTCGATCAGCGCCGGAGCGACCCAGTACTTCCAGATGAACCTCACGGCGCCGCCGTTCGACGACATCCATGTCCGGAGGGCCGTCAACTACGTGATCGACAGGGCGGCCATCCTCCAAGCCTGGGGTGGGGAGACGGCGGGGACGATCGCGAGCCACCTGATACCGCCCTACGTCCTCGGGAACGTTCCGGATGCCGATTTCGACCTCTACGCGTCCGAGGGTTCGAGGGGCGACGTGACGGCGGCTCGCGCGGAGATGGCGAAGTCGCGCTACGACGCGGACTCGGACGGCGTCTGCGATGCGGACGTCTGCTCCGACGTGCTGATGATCAACCAGAACGTGGAACCTTGGACGCTCATGGAGCCGATCCTGGTGGACAATCTCGCCCGGATCGGGATCCGGCTCACCCCGCGGCAGCTGGACTTCGGTGGGGCGTTCGCTGCCATCCAGGACCCCACCGCGGGTATCCCCAGTCAGATCGCTGTGGGGTGGGGATACGACTACCCCGATGCGTTCCCCTACTACACATCGCTCCTCGACAGCGCGGCGATCAGTGCGGAGGCGAACACCAACTTCTCATTGGTGGGGTTGACCCCGAGGCTGGCCGAGGCGATTGGTATCGAGTATCCCAAGGAGCCCATCCCTTCCGTCGACAAGCAGATCGTGACCTGCCAGGCTCTGACCGTCGGAGCGGAGCGCAACACCTGCTGGGCGCGGCTGGAGCGGGAGGTGATGCGCGACGTCGTCCCGATCGCGCCGCTCACCTGGTGGAACCTCTTGATCATCAGCGGGGATCGGGTGGTCCACTGGGAGAGCTCGCCGCAACAGGGACAGGTGCTGATGAACATCGCCGTGTCGGGGGCCGCGATCTCCTGACCGCCCACGGGGACATCGGGCTACCCGGTTCCCATGCCCGAGTCGGGCGGCGATCGTGGGTCGTGCACGGATCGGTGAGCGGGGTCGTCGCGGCGGCGGTAGCCTGCTCGCGGGATGGGCGAGGGGCACCGACCGAACGGGGAGATCCCGAGGCCGAGGGACATGCCGCCGCCGCGCGAGGCGGAGGGCGCCGCGGGGCCCGCGATGGCGCGGATCTTCGACTGGCCCTACCGAGCGATCCTCGCCGGCGTGCTGGCGCTCGGGCTGTCGCCGATGCAGCTCACCGCGCTCGGGCTCCTCACCAACGTCGTGATCGGCGTCCTGCTGCTGCGGGGGGAGGCCCTCATCGCCGGGCTCCTGCTCGTCCCGGCCGGGCTCTTCGACATCCTGGACGGTGCGGTGGCCAGGATGCGGGGCACCGCGAGCCGGCTCGGCGCCTTCACCGACGCCGTGCTCGACCGGGTCTCCGACGTGATCCTGTTCGGGTGCGCCTTCTGGATGCTCCAGACCGAGGGCGAGCACCTGGAGGCCGGCCTCGCCCTCGCCACGCTGGTGATCTCCCTCGGCGTGAGCCACGTCCGAGCCGAGGCCGAGGCGGCCGGCGTCCCGCTCTCCGAGGGCCTGTTCCAGCGCCTCGAGCGCTACATCGCGATGGTCCTCGCGCTCGTCGTCCCCGGCATGATGCTGCCGATGCTCGTGCTGCTCGCGACGCTCGGGGGGATCACGCTGCTGCAGCGGGGGTGGAACGCCCTCACCCGCGTCGGCATCGAGGGGGGGTGACGTGGAGGACGGGTTCGTCCGGATCGCCTCCCTGGCGGAGGTCCCCGAGGGGGAGCTGCGGTGCTTCGAGCTCGAGGAAGGGCGCGTGGCCGTCGCCCACGTTGAGAACGAGCTCTTCGCCTTCGGGGACGAGTGCACGCACGAGGGCTGCTCCCTGGCCGAGGGCGAGCTCGGCGAGGGGGAGGAGACGGTCGTCTGCCCCTGCCACGGCAGCGAGTTCGACCTCCGCACGGGGGAGCCGCTCGCGGGCCCGGCCTCGGATCCCCTCCCCGTGTACCCCATCCGGGCGCGCGACGGCTGGGTGGAGGTCCGGCCGATCCCGGAGGGCTGACCGGGGTGGCGCCCCCGGCCGCGCGCGGGTAGGCTGCGCGCCACCGGACCATCTCGAGGAGGACCCGTGACCGACCGCACGCGCTTCGACCTCTCGACGGCCGACATCCCGACGGCCTGGTTCAACCTGCTGCCGGACATGGTCGGGGCCGGCATCCAGCCGCTGCCACCGCTGCACCCCGGCACGAAGGAGCCGGTGACGCCGGACCTGCTGGCGCCGCTCTTCCCCGAGGCCCTCATCGAGCAGGAGGTCTCGACGGCGTCCTGGATCGACATCCCGGGCGAGGTGCTGGACATCTACCGGCTGTGGCGGCCGACGCCGCTCTACCGGGCGACGCGCCTGGAGCGGGCGCTCGAGACCCCGGCGCGGATCTACTTCAAGTACGAGGGGGTCTCGCCGGCCGGCTCCCACAAGCCGAACACGGCGATCGCCCAGGCCTTCTACAACAAGCGGGCCGGGGTGCGTCGCCTCTCCACGGAGACCGGCGCCGGGCAGTGGGGCTCCTCCCTCGCCATGGCCTGCCGGTTCTTCGACCTCGAGTGCCTCGTGTTCATGGTGAAGGCCTCCTTCGAGCAGAAGCCGTACCGCCGGATCTTCATGGAGACCTTCGGGGCCGAGGTCCGACCCTCGCCCTCCGGCACGACGGAGGCCGGGAAGAAGGTGCTCGAGGAGCACCCCGACTCCACCGGCTCGCTCGGCATCGCGATCAGCGAGGCCATCGAGGTGGCCGCCAAGAACGGGGACACCAACTACTCGCTCGGCTCGGTCCTGAACCACGTCCTGCTGCACCAGACCGTGATCGGCCTGGAGGCCAGGCGGCAGATGGAGATGGCGGGCGAGCTGCCCGACGTGGTGATCGGCTGCGTCGGCGGGGGCTCGAACTACGCGGGCCTCGCCTATCCGTTCATGGCCGGTCGGCTGCGGGGCGAGACGCCGGAGATGCGGTTCCTGGCGACGGAGCCCGCGGCGTGCCCCACCCTCACCAAAGGCCGGTTCGCCTACGACTTCGGGGACACGGCGCAGCTCACGCCGCTGCTGCCGATGTACACCCTCGGCCACGACTTCGTGCCGGCCCCGGTCCACGCCGGCGGGCTGCGGTACCACGGCGACGCGCCCTCGCTCTCGCTCCTCGTCCGGGAGGGCCACATGGAGGCCGCCGCGTACACCCAGAACGAGGTCTTCGAGGCCGCGGTGCTCTTCGCCAAGACCCAGGGGATCGTGCCGGCCCCGGAGTCGGCCCACGCGATCCGCGGGGCGGTGAACGAGGCGATCGCCGCGCGCGAGGCCGGGCAGGAGCGGGTGATCCTCATCGGCCTCTCGGGCCACGGGCACTTCGACATGCAGGCCTACGACGACTACCTGAACCACCGCCTGCCGGAGATCGAGTTCGACCCGTCGGCCGAGGAGGCGGCCCTGGCGCACCTGCCCGAGGTCCCCGTCCCCTGAGGTGAGCCCGCGAGCGGTAGGCTGAGGGCGCCCATGGGCGCCGAGATCGATCCGCTCGACTTCCTGGAGATCGACCGGCTCCTCACCGAGGAGGAGCGCGAGATCCGGGACGCCGTGCGGGCGTTCGTGGAGGGCGAGATCCTCCCGGGGATCGAGGGCTGGTTCGAGTCGGCCACGTTCCCGCGGGAGGTGGCGAAGGGCCTCGCCGACCTCGGGCTGCTCGGGATGCACCTGGAGGGCTACGGGTGCCTCGGCGCGAACGCCGTCTCCTACGGCCTGGCCTGCCTCGAGCTCGAGGCCGGGGACAGCGGCTTCCGCTCGTTCGTCTCCGTCCAGGGGTCGCTCTGTATGTTCCCCATCCGCCGCTACGGGAGCGACGAGCAGAAGGAGCGCTGGCTCCCCGCCATGGCCCGGGGCGAGGTGATCGGCTGCTTCGGCCTCACCGAGCCCGATGCGGGCAGCGACCCGGCCAGCATGCGCACCCACGCCCGGCGCGACGGCTCGGACTGGGTGATCTCCGGCACGAAGATGTGGATCACGAACGGCGGGATCGCCGACCTCGCCGTGGTGTGGGCCAAGACCGACGAGGGCGTCCGCGGGTTCCTGGTCCCCACGGACTCGCCCGGGTTCTCGACCCACGACATCCACCGGAAGCTCTCGCTGCGGGCCAGCGTCACCTCGGAGCTCGTCCTGGACGAGGTGCGGCTGCCGGGGGACGCCGTGCTCCCCGGGGTGGTCGGGATGAAGGGGCCCCTCTCCTGCCTCACCGAGGCCCGTTACGGCATCGTGTGGGGCGCGATGGGCGCAGCGCGGAGCTGCTTCGAGACCGCCCTCAACTACGCGAAGGAGCGTGTGCAATGGGGGCGGCCCATCGCAGGGTTCCAGCTCACCCAACGCAAGCTGGCCGACATGGCGGTCGAGCTGAACAAGGGGATGCTCCTCGCCCTCCACCTCGGACGGATGAAGGACGAGGGCAGGCTGAAGCCGCAGCAGGTCAGCATGGGCAAGCTGAACAACGTGCGGGTGGCCCTGGAGATCGCGCGGGAGGCCCGGGCTATCCTCGGGGCGAACGGGATCACGCTCGAGTACCCGGTGATCCGCCACATGAACAACCTCGAGTCGGTCTACACGTACGAGGGGACGAACGAGATCCACACGCTGATCCTCGGCGAGGCCCTCACCGGCCTGCGGGCCTACGACCGGTGAACGGCGACCGGCGGCACCCGCTCGGGTTCTGGCTCGAGACCTGCGGGGAGGAGCTCGCGCCCCGTCCGCCGCTGCCCGGGGACCTCGCCGTGGACGTGGCCATCGTCGGCGGCGGGTTCACCGGTCTCTGGACCGCCTACCACCTGGCGAAGGCCGACCCGGGCTTGCGGGTGGCGATCGTGGAGCGCCGGGTAGCTGGGTTCGGGGCCTCGGGCCGGAACGGCGGATGGGCCTCGGCCGAGCTCACCGTGCCGCCCACGGTGATGGCCGGGTGTTTCGGCCGTGACGCGGCCGCGGCGATGCAGGCCGCGATGCGGGAGACGGTGACCGAGATCGGCCGGGTGTGCGAGGCCGAGGGGATCGACGCCCACTACGTCCGCGGCGGGAGCCTGAAGGTGGCGACCTCGGCGCCCGAGGTCGACCGGCTCCGGGCCGAGATGGAGGAGGCCGCGGCGCTCGGGTTGGACGACCGGCGTTGGCTCGAGGCCGACGAGGCCGCCGGGCGGATCGCGGTGCGCGGCCTGCGGGGCGCCGTCTTCACCCCCGACTGCGCCGCCGTGCACCCGGGGCGCCTCGCCCGGGGGCTCGCCCGGGTCGTCGAGGGGCTCGGCGTCCGGATCTTCGAGGGCACGGTCGCCCGGGGCCTCCGACCCGGCCTCGTGCGGACCGACCGCGGGACGGTGCGGGCGGACGTCGTCGTGCGGGCGCTCGAGGGCGAGACCGGCAGCCTGCGCGGGCACGAGCGGCTCCTGCTCGCGGTGCACATCCACATGGGGGTCACCGAACCGCTGCCCCCCTCGTTCTTCGAGGAGGTTGGGTGGGACGGGCGCGAGACCCTCTCCGACGCCCGCCCGGTGTTCGTGTACGCGCAGCGGACCCGCGACGACCGGATCGCCCTCGGCCTCGGTCGCGGCCATCCGCACCCCGGGTGGCTGACGCCCCACTACGTCGTGCCGAGCGCGGCCCGGGCCCTGCGCGCCACCCTCGCCCGGCTGTTCCCGCGCGCGGCGGGGGTGCGGATCGAGCATCTGTGGAGCGGCTACATCGGGGTCCCGCGGGACGGGATCCCCTCCGTCGGCCTGCGGGATGGGATCGGCTGGGCCGGCGGGTACTTCGGCGATGGGGTCACCGCCTCGGCCCTCGCCGGGCGCACGCTCGCCGAGCTGATCCTGGGCCGATCGAGCGCGCGCACCGAGCTCCCCTGGGTGGGGCACCGGTGGAGGCCGTGGGAGCCGACGCCCCTCGCGATGGTCGGGGTGGGCGGGGCGTTCGCCGCGCTCCGCTGGGCGGACGCCGTGGAGCGGCGGACCGGTCGCGCGTCCCGGCTGCTCGGCCCCGCGCAGCGACTCCTGTTCGACTGATGCTCCGGTAGCCTGTCGCGGGCAGCAGGACGGAACGGGATCGAGCTACGGAGGTCGAGATGGCACGCGACGTCGAGTGGGCGGTGTTCGAGAAGGCGGTGGAGATCACGGCCTCGGCGGTGCGCGGGGCGCTCGGGGCGCAGGGCAGCCAGCCGCCGTCCTTCGCCGCCGAGGTCTTCAAGGAGGTGTACGCGGTCCTCCGGGAGACGGCGAGGCAGATGCCGGAGCCGCCCAAGCCGGGGTTCTGACCCTCAGCGCAGGGCCGCCGAGAGGTCCCGCAGCGAGACGATGCCGACGACGCGGCCGCCCTCGACGACCGGCAGGTGCCGGAAGCCACGCTCGAGCATGAGGTCCCGGGCGGCCCGGGCGTCGGCGTCCGCCGGCAGCGTGGTGAGCCCCCGGGACATCCACTGCGCCACGGGCTGGCGCGGGGCGTCGAAGTCGCTCGCGAGGGCGCGCAGCGCGTCGCGCTCGGTGAAGATGCCGACGGGCTCGTCGTCCTCCACCACGAGGGCGGAGCCGACCCCGCGCTCGCCCATCACGGTGGCGGCCTCCGCGACCGTGCTCGTCGGGGCCACCGTGACGAGCTCGGTACGCATGAGCTCCCGGAGCGTCGGCACGGCAACGAGCGTAGCCCCTCCGTCTCCGCGGTGGAACCCTTGACGCCGGACCGGTCGGCGGTGCTCGCCTGGTTCGAGCCGCGCCGGCTCGCGTACCCGTGGCGGCGGACGCGCGAGCCCTACCGCGTCCTCGTCTCCGAGGTCATGCTGCAGCAGACCCAGGCGGCGCGGGTGGAGGGCGCGTACCGACGGTTCCTCCGACGCTTCCCGAGCCTGCGGGCGCTGGCCGCGGCGCCGCGGCGGGAGGTCCTCGTCGCGTGGGACGGCCTCGGCTACAACCGCCGGGCGGTGGCCCTCGCGGAGGCGGCCCGGAGGATCGTGCGAGAGCACGGGGGGCGCGTGCCGCGCGAGCCGGCGGCGCTCCGGACGCTGCCCGGCGTCGGCCCCTACACCGCGGCCGCCGTCGCCTCGATCGCCTTCGGGGTCCCGGTGGCGGCGGTTGACACGAACGTGCGGCGCGTGGTCTCCCGAGCCCTCGGCGGGGCGGAGGACCTGGGCTCGGCCCGGGTCCGGGAGCTCGCCCAGGCCTGGCTGGATCCCACCGACCCCGGCGGGTGGAACCAGGCGCTCATGGACCTCGGGCGGGAGCTCTGCCGCCCCACCCCGCGCTGCGAGGCCTGCCCGCTCCGGCCGGTCTGCCGCGCCGTCCTCAGCGGGCCCGCGCACGCGCCGCACCACCCCCGCCGCGCGGAGCCCTTCGAGGGCTCGATGCGGCAGGTCCGAGGGGCGGTGGTGCGGGCGCTCCGGGTCCGCCCCTCGGCGACCGTCCCCGAGCTCGCCGCCGTCGTCGGCGAGCCCGAGGAGCGCGTGCGGGAGGCGGTGCGCCGGCTGGCCGCCGAGGGGATCCTGGAGCATCGGGGGGCCCGCGTCCGTCTCGCGTCCTGACCCGCGGCCCGTGACAGTCGGCCGCGCGAGGACGAGACTGGGGGCGTGGGCCACGTCGAGTGGATCTTCCGACCAGAGGTCGACCGCCCCGTGATGGTATGCGCCTTCGCCGGCTGGAACGACGGGGGCGAGGCGGCGACCACCGCGCTCCGTTACCTCCGCGACCGGTCGGCCGGTCGCCGCTTCGCGTCCATCGACCCCGAGGAGTTCTACGACTTCCAGGTGAACCGGCCGATGGTCCGGCTCGAGCCGGGCCTGACCCGACGGCTGGAGTGGCCGCGGAACGACTTCTTCCTCGCGCGCGCCGGCGAGCGCGACCTCGTGCTGTTCCTCGGCGTCGAGCCGAACGTGCGGTGGCGGACGTACGCGCAGGAGATCCTGCGGGTGGCGACCGACCTGCGGGTCGAGCTCCTCGTCACGCTCGGCGCGTTCCTCGCCGACGTGCCGCACACGCAGCCCGCGCCGGTGAGTGCCTCGAGCACGGACCCCGCGTGGCTCGCGCGCCCCGGGGTCGAGCCGGCCAGGTACGAGGGCCCGACCGGGATCGTCGGGGTCCTCCACGACGCGGCCCCGGCCGTGGGGCTCCCCTCGCTCTCCCTCTGGGCGGCGGCGCCCCATTACCTCCCGACCGGCCCGAACCCGAGGGTGGCGCTGGCGCTGCTCGGCGCGCTGCGGGACATCGTGGGCCTGGAGGTGGACCTGCGCGATATGGCCCGCATGGCGGAGGGCTGGCGGCGCCGCGTGGACGAGGAGGTCGCCGAGGATCCCAGCCTCGCCGAGTACGTCCGTCAGCTGGAGCGCGAGGGGACCGGCGAGCCGAGCCCCATGCCGACCGGCGAGGAGCTCGTCGAGGAGCTCGAGCGGTTCCTCCGCGACCAGGGCCGCGACCAGGGGGGCGTCGGTTAGCGCGTGACCCGCTGGGCGCGGAGCCGCGACGAGCTGGAGGTCCTGCAACGCGAGCTCGCGACGCTCTCGCCGGAGCCGTGGAGCTTCCGGGGACCGCTCGTGGTCGGCGCCGTGTTCGCGGCCTTCTCCACGCGGGCCGACCGGGCCGGCATCGAGCGCGGGTGGGCGGCGGCCGTCGCGGGGGCGGCCCGGGCCGAGATCGCGTTCGCCGTGGACGCTCCGTACGAGCCGGGGTACCTCGCGCTGCGGGAGGGCCCCGCCCTCGAGGCCGCGGTGCGGGCGCTCGCCCGTGCGCCGGACGTCCTGCTCGTCGACGCGACCGGGCGCGACCACCCCCGGGGTGCGGGGCTCGCGCTGCACCTCGGCGCGGTGCTCGACCTGCCGACGGTGGGGGTGACCGACCGTCCGCTCGTCGCCGTGCCGGACCCGGAGGGGCGGCTGCTGCTCGACGGTCGAGAGGTGGGGCGTCTCGTCCGCACGCGCCGTGGGGCGAGACCGGTGTGCGTGCACGCGGCGTGGCGGACGGACGTCGAGACGGCCTGCCGCGTCGTGCTCGCATGCGCCTCGGGGCGGGCGCGCACGCCCGAGCCGCTCCGGCTGGCCCGCTTCCTGGCGCGCTCGGCGCGGGCCCGGGACGAGGGTCGCCTCCCGCCGGGGTGGCGGCCGGTCGAACCCCGGTTCAACCGCGCAGGAGGGGGCGGGTGAGGCAGGTCGGCCCGCCGTCGCCCTAGCGGCTGATCTCCTCGCCCCGGTAGGTCCGGACCTCCACGCCCGCCGCCTGCATCCGGCGCCTCGTCTCCGGGTTCCCCTCCAGGGCGAGAGCCACGCGCGGCGCGAGCGCGAGGACGTTCGGCCCCATCGTGGGGAACTCCTCCTCGGGGACCTCGACGACGCCGATCCCCCGGGTCTCGAGCTCCTGCATCAGCCGGACCGGGATCAGCGGCGGGTAGCCGACGACGAGGTCGGTGTCGAGGGGCGAGAGCAGCGAGAGCAGGTGGAGGCATCCGCTCGGGCCGTGGAGGTGGGGGAGGTCGACGGCGAGCACCTCGACGTCCGGCAGGAGGCTCCGCAGGGCCGCGATGCCGGCGTCGTTCGTCCGGTAGCCGCGTCCGGCGACGAGCGTCCCGCGATCGAGCCAGAACAGGTCGCCTCCCTCGGCGCAGGCCGGAGGCTCCAGCGCGCCGAGCACGGGGACCCCGGCGGCCTCGAGGTCCCGAGCGACGGCCTCCGGCTCCCCCCGTCGTCCCGGCTTGCCTGGGCGGAGCAGGATGAGCCCTCGGTCGGTCGGGAGCACCGGGTCGTAGGCGTAGATCGCGTCGGGGTCGCCGTCCACGGGCGTCTCGCCCACCACGACCTCGGCGCCTGCGCGCTCGAGCTCGGCTCGGAGGGCGCGGTGCTCCTCGGCGGCGCGCTGCGGATCGGGCTCGGCCCGCCAGCCGTACTCGCGCCAGCGTGTGAGGTCGGCGGCGCGCGGCGGTCGCACGTAGACGCGGCGGAGCGGTCCGACCTGGTCCTGGGCCGTCGGCATCGGGCGCAGGCTACCGGATCAGGCCAGCTCCCGACCGAGGGGGCTGATGAGCGCGACCAGGACGACGACGTCGGCGAGGAGGCCGAGCCGCACGCTCGGCGGCATCGCGTCCCACCATGGTGCCATGGCCAGGATGGAGACGACGGCGGAGGCGGCCCCCAGGGCGGGCCACCACTCCGTGCCGGAGATGGCCCCCGCCCCCGCCACGATCCAGCCCACCATCGCGACGAGCCAGAACATCCCGAAGGCCGCGCCGATCGGGCTGCGCAGCGTCACCCTCCCCGGGAGCATCCACAGGGCGTTCCGGAAGCCCACGTCGAGGCGGGTCCAGCAGGCCACGACCCCGACCGCGTGGCCCAGGCCGTGCAGGATGAAGAACGCGCCCATCAGCTGCCGCACGCGGACATCACCTCCGGCTCCATCCTGCCGCGCCTCGCCCTTTCGCGCCAGCCCGGTCCGAGCGCGGCCGGGACGGTCGGACTTGACGGCGGCCCGCCCCCGGCGTGACGCTGGATACATCGAGGACCGAGGAGGCGATCGCGATGTCGCTCGTCACCGAGTACCTGGAGCGCAAGGGCGTTCCCTTCGAGACGATCTCCCACGAGAAGGCCTTCACCACGCTGGACGAGGCGAGGGCCCTCGGGATCGAGGCGGACGCCGTGGTCAAGACCCTCCTGCTGGACACCGCCGCCGGGCACGCCCTCGCCGTGATCCCCGGTGACCGTCGACTCGACATGCGTCTCGTGGAGGAGGTGACCGGGGACAAGCACGCGCACCTCGCGACGGAGCAGGAGATCGAGCGGGACCTGCCGGGGATCGAGCTCGGCAGCCTCCCGCCCCGGGGCGGGTTGCTGAAGATGCACGCCTACGTGGATCCGGAGGTGCTGCGGCACGAGACGATCGTCTTCGCCGCCGGGACCCAGACCGAGTCGGTGAAGGCCCGCGCGGAGGACGTGTTCCGGGACGAGCCGATCACCGTGGCCAAGCTCACGAAGGAGTACGAGGAGAGCCTGGCCTGAGCCTCCGTCCCGAGCGCCGGGCGATGCGGAGCGCGAGGACGAGCACGAGCGCCCCCGCGAGGAGCAGGACGACCGGCATGGCGAGGCTCCGTGCGAAGAGGTCGGAGAGGACCCAGACCAGGTAGCCGAGGAGACCGAGGCCGCCGAGGCCGAGCACGGCGGCCTCGCGCCGAGCTACGCCGAGCGTGAGGGCGAGGAGCGCGGTCGCCAGGCCGAGCCACATCGCGTACCGCCCGCCGCTCGTCTGCACGAACCGCGGGATCCAGAGCGAGACGATGGCGCCCGCCGCCATCGCCGTGCGCGTCGGACGGATCCACCCCAGGGAGCCCAGGAGGATCCACGCGATCCCCACGCCCCAGACGGCGGTCGGCGCCGCAGGCGCGTCGTAGACGATCGATGCCGCCAGCCCGAGGAGTCCCATGAGCAGCGCGAGCTGCTGGAGGGAACGGCGGCGCACGGCGAACAGGACCGCCCCGACGGCGGAGGCGGCGCCAGAGGCGGCGAGCGCCGCGGCCCGAGGCTGGAGCCGGAGGACGTCTCCCGCGAGGAGCCCCGCGAACCAGGCGGTGAGACCGGTCGCGACGAACCACGACAGGCTCGCGAGTCTCGCGTACGCGGGCTCTTCGCTGCGGCGCAGCACGAACCCCGCGGCGAGCGCGGCGAGCCCCGCCGCCCCTACGATGGCGGCTCGGACCCCCGAGACGAGGTCAGCCCAGGCGTCTCGGAGCAGAACGACGCCGGCGGCGACGGCGAGGGCGCCGCCCCCGTAGGCCAGGCTCTCGGTGAGGAGCGGGACGCGTTCGGCGGTCACGGCCTCGGGCCGGCGCTCGGCCTCGAAGGCCTCGATGGCCGCCGCTTCGTCGGGACCGATGATCCCCTCGGCCACCCAGCGTTGGAGGCGCGCGAGGAGCTCGGGATCGGTGAGGGGGCGGTGCGCGGGCGCGGACATCGAACCTCCTCCTTTCCCAGCCTCCGCCCGCGCAGCGCGCTGCGCAAGCGGCATACTGCGCGGGTGGCGCTCGTCCGGATCCGACGCGAGGGGCGGGTCGCGGTCCTCACGCTCGACCGCCCCGAGAAGCTGAACGCGCTCTCGACCGCCCTGGAACGCGATCTCGCGCTGGCCCTGGAGGCGGAGGAGGTCCGCTCGGCCGGCGGCGTCGTCTTGGCCGGTGCGGGGCGGGCCTTCTCGGCGGGGGCCGACGTCCACGAGCTGCGCGACCAGACGCCGGAGGCCATCTGGTCCTACTACCGGGAGACCGGCGCCGTCTACGAGCGGGTCGCGGCGCTGCCGCAGCCGACCGTGGCCGCCGTCCACGGGTACTGCCTCGGCGGCGGCCTGGAGCTCGCGCTGGCCTGCGATCTGCGGGTGGCCGACGAGACCGCCGTGTTCGGCTTCCCCGAGGTCGGGCTCGGCATCCTGCCCTCCTCCGGCGGCACGGTCCGGCTCGTCCGGGCCGTCGGGCCGGCCCGCGCGAAGGAGCTCCTGCTCCTGCGCGATCGGTTCGACGCTCGAGCGGCCGAGCGCGCCGGGCTCGTCTCGGCCGTCGTCCCGGCGGGGGAGGCGGAGACCCGCGCGATCGAGATGGCGAGCCGCCTGGCCGAGCTGCCGCCCCTCGCCGCCGCCGTGACGAAGGCCGCGGTGGACGCCGTCGCGACCGCGTCCCACGAGGCCGCCCTGCTGATCGAGCGTCTGGCCTACGGCATGCTCGCGGGCACGGAGGAGCACGAGCGGGCGACGGCCGCCTTCGAGGATCGTCAGTCCCGGGGCGGCGGGTAGCCGAGCCCCCAGGCGTCGTTCCCCGTGTCGACGACGATCGTCGTGCCGGTGATGGAGGCGGCCGCGGGGGTGGCGAGGAACGCGATGAGGGCGGCCACCTCCTCGGGCGCGATGAGTCGCCCGAGCGGGCTCGTGCGGATGGCCTCCTCCACGAAGGCGTCTCCGTACGCTCGGAACGCCGGGGTATCGATGGCGCCGGTCGCGACGCACACGGCGCGGATGCCGTACCGGCTCCACTCGATCGCGATACCGCCGGCGAGGTTCTCCAGGGCCGCCCGGGCCGCCGCCGAGTGGATCATGAGGGGGATGCCCCGCCGGGGGCTGAAGCCGATGAACACGACGAGGCCCCGGCGGTTGGGGATCATCGAGCGGGTCGCCACGGTCCGGGTGAGGTCCCAGACGGCGTCCACGTTCAGCCGGTGGACGGCGCGCCAACCCTTGAGCGAGATCTGCTCGGCCGGCGCGGCGAACTGCCCGCCCGCGTTGTTCACGAGGACGTCGATGCGGCCGAAGCGCTCGAGGGCGGCGTCGACGAGGGCCTGGACCTGGTCCGGCTCCCGCACATCCGCGGGGACGGCGAGGCAGGCGGTGCCGCGGGCCTCGAGCTCGGCCCGGGTCTCCTCCAGGGGCTGGGGGCGCCGCGCGGCGATGACGAGGCTCGCGCCGGTGCGGGCGAGCTCGCGGGCGATGGCTCGGCCGAGGCCGGTGCCCCCGCCGGTGACGAGGGCCACGAGGCCGGCGTTGGCGTCGTCGGTGAGGACGGGTCGGAGATCGGTCATAGCGCCCATGATGCCCGACGGAGGCCCTCGGCGCCCCGGGCGGCTGTTCCGGTGCCGCGCGGCGTACGCTAACCGGCATGGCGAGCACCGCGCCGGTGGAGGTCGACCGCCCGACGGGCGAGCGGGACGTCGAGCCGGACGTCCCGTGGGTCGTGATCGTCTGGAACGACCCGATCAACCTCATGTCCTACGTGGTGTGGGTGTTCCAGAAGCTCTTCGGCTACAGCCGCGAGAAGGCGACGAAGCTCATGCTCGACGTCCATCACAAGGGCAAGGCCGTGGTCTCGCACGGCACGCGTGAGAAGTGCGAGCACGACGTGGCCCGCCTCCACGCCCACGGCCTGTGGGCCACGATGCAGAGGGACCGCTGATGCGCGGGCCCCGGATCCGGCGCACCCGGGGAGGCGGGTTCGCCCTCCGGCTCCCCGCGGCCGAGCGCGAGCTCCTCCGCGCCGTACCGGCGGAGCTGCGCCGCCTGCTCACCGAGGGCGATCCGACGGCCGACCCGGCTCTGCGACGCCTGTTCCCCCCGGCGAGCCTGGACGACGAGGGCCTCCGGGCGGAGTTCGAGCGGCTCACGCGGGACGAGCTCCTCGCCGGACGCCTGGCCGCGGCCGAGACCATGGCGCGGACGGCCGATGCCGAGCGGCTCTCCGAGGACGAGCTCCTCGCCTGGCTCGGGACGGTGAACGACGTGCGCCTCGTGCTCGGCACGCGCCTGGACGTGACCGAGGAGACCTCCTTCGAGGACTTCGCCGCCCTCCCCCCGGACGACGAGCGGGTGCGGATGTACGCGCTGTACGCGTACCTCACGGTCCTCGAGGATCAGATGGTCGAGGCGCTCGCCGGCTGAGGCATCGGGGCCCGCGGAGCACGGGACGGTCGCCCCTGGACCTCACCGGCGACCGCTCCGGATGCTCGATCGGAAGGTTCCCGGCAGGACCCGGACGTGCACCCGAGGAGCGCCGATCCCCCGGGGGGCGTCCGGGGGGAAGGAGTACCGATGGTGCCACGCGTCCGGTCCTGGGCGTGGCTCGGGGCGGCGCTGCTGGTGGCGGCGGTCGCGACGCCTGCGGTGCGACCCGAGGCCGCGCGGGCGGCGTTCCCCGGCGAGAACGGCCTGATCGCGTTCACCCGGCACGTCTCGGGCAACGACGAGATCTTCATCGTCGCGCCCGACGGCTCGGGTCTCCGGAACCTCACCGACCATCCCGCGAACGACTCGCAGCCGGCGTGGTCGCCGGACGGGACGAGGATCGCCTTCACGAGCGACCGGACGGGCGACTACGAGCTCTACGTGATGAACGCCGACGGCTCGAACGTGCGGCGGCTCACGAACAGCCCGGCGACGCTCGACTGGCAGCCGTCGTGGTCGGCCAACGGGCGCCGGATCGCGTTCACGCGGGAGGGGGCCGGCGAGCAGGCGATCTACTGGGTGGCCGCGGACGGGGGCACGCCCCAGCGCCTCGTGAACGGGGCGCACGACCCCGCCTACTCGCCGGACGGGACGCGGCTCGCGTACTCGGCCTACCGCTCCGGGGACGACTCGGCCGAGATCTACGTCCGGACGCTCTCCTCCGGCACGGAGCAGCAGATCACCTGGAACACCAGGGTGGACACCGACCCGGAGTGGTCCCCCGACGGCACGATGGTCGCCGTCTCCCGCTTCGACCAGAGCGGCGATGGGATGACGGACGAGGAGGTGTGGCTGGTCGAGGAGCACGGCTACAACGAGGATCGCCTCGTCGGCCCCGAGGCGATGTGGCCGGGCTGGTCGCCGGACGGGACCCGCGTCGCCTACGCCGCGTGGAACGGGAGCGACTGGGACCTGTACGTGGTGCCGCCGGTGCCGGGCTCCTCCCCGACCCGGCTCACCTCGGGCGCCGCGCACGACACGGAGCCGAGCTGGCAGCCGTCGCCCGCCGTCTCGGGCGAGGGCGGCATCGCGGTCACCA
>ML214171.1:0-2219 GCA_004366195.1 Actinomycetota bacterium | reverse complement strand
CATCGCCTTCACCAGCACCCGCGACGGCAACCCCGAGATCTACGTGATGAACGCCGACGGGACGGCGCAGACCCGGGTCACCGACCACGTGGCGATGGACGCCTACCCCGCGATCTCGCCCGACGGGAGCCGGATCGCCTTCACCTCCTGGCGGGACGGCGACGCCGAGATCTACGTCGTGAACCTGGACGGCACGGGTCTCACGAAGATCACCTCCAACACGGCCTACGACGCCGAGCCCACCTGGAGCCCCGACGGCGCCGCCCTCATGTACGTGAGCGACCGGAGCGGGTCGTCGCGCCTGTGGTTCACGGTCCTCGCCGACGGGACCACGTTCGGGCCGTATGGGAAGGGGGGCTCGGTCTCCAACTTCAGCCCCGACTGGGGCGGGGACGGCGTGGTCTACGTGAGTGACCGGGACGGGGACAACGAGCTGTACTTCTTCGTCCCCGAGGGGACCGTGACGGTGAAGCTCACCTCGTCGCCCCAGAGCGACTACGGCCCCGCGTGGGCGCCGCGCCTGCCGGGCGCGCGCTTCCACGTGCTGGCGTTCGTCCGGGGCGCGCCGGCGGAGGGCGACCTGTTCCAGCTCTCGATGCCGGAGATCCCGAGCCCCGGCGACCCGGTGCCGACGCCGGCGCGGCTCACGCGCACCGACGCCTGGGAGTCCTCGCCGACCTGGCGCGGCGACGCCGCCTGGCTCGCGTTCGCGCGGGCGACGACGCCGGGCGACATCTCGACGGCCGAGATCTGGGCCATGGACGCCGAGGGGCGCGAGATCCAGCTCACCCGCACGGAGGGCGCGAACTACGACCCCGATTGGGGCCCGTGCACGCTGGACGCCGAGAACACCTGCGGGACGGTGGCGGCACCGCCCACGTACGCCCGGAGCGTCACGCTCGACCTCGCCCGGCACCTGGTCGCCTCGGGCCGGGTGGGGTGCACCGCGGGGGCGACCGCGTGCGTGGGCGGCGTACGGGTGAAGATCCAGCGGCGGACCTCCTCCGGCTGGACCCTCGTGGAGCGGGCGCGCACCGGCGACGATGGTCGCTACCGGGCCAGGATCCCGGACCGGCCGGGGACCTACCGGGCGGTGGTCCCCTGGACCTCCGGGATCGGGTTCGGCTGCGAGCCGGCGACCTCGAGGACCGTCCGTCACTCGCACTGAGGGGGCGCTACAGGACGGCCGCCTCCACGACGAGGTCGCCCTCGGCGAAGCGCTCGGGTCGCAAGGGACGCAGGTCGAAGGTCTCGCAGCGGCCGAGCGTGACGAGCTCGGCCACGGCCCGCCCCGCGGCGGGGGCGTGCATGACGCCGTGGCCGCCGAAGCCCACGCAGAGCACGAACCCCGGCACCCCCGGGGCGTGGCCGATGATCGCGTGGTGGTCGGGGGTCTCCGGGTACAGCCCGGCCCACGATCGCGCCCGGTCGATGGGGAGCTCCTCGAGGAAGGGGAAGCGGTTCCCGACGCGGGCCGCGAGGGCCTCGAAGAAGCGGGGGTCGAGGGAGGTGTCGCGACCGGGCGGGTCGTTCGGGTCCGAGTAGGCGATGACGTAGCCACCGCTCCGCTCTCGTCGCACGAGCACGCCGGTGTCGAGGTCCACGCACATCGGGATGGGCTCGCCGGGTGGGGCCGGCGCGAAGGCCAGGTTCCGCCGGATCGGCTCGACGGGCACGTCCACGTCGAGCATCGCGGCGACGTCGCGGGCGTCGGGTCCCGCCGCGTTCACGACCACGCCGGTGCGCTCGACCCCCCGCGCGTGCTCGAGCTCGAACCCGCCCCGCGTGCGCCGGATCGCCCGGACCTCGGCGTCGCAGACGATCCGCACCCCGGCCTCGCGGGCCTGGAGCTCCATCGCCCGGGCGACCCCGTACGGATCGAGGACGCCGTCCCGGGCGTGGAAGGTGCCGGCCCGCAGGCCGTCGGGGCGGACGAAGGGGGCGCGCGCCAGCACCCCCTCGGGCGAGAGCCACTCCGTGGTCACCCCGAGCGAGCGCTGGAGCTCGTACGCGGCGCGCAGCCCCCGCTCGCCCTCCTCGGTCCCGGTCATGAGCAGGTACCCGACCTGCTGGAGGCCGAGCAGACCGGTCTCGGCCTCCAGGCGCTCGAGCTCCCCGATCGAGTAGCGCGAGAACTCGACGTTGGGCCGGGCCGTGAACTGGCTGCGGAAGCCGCCGTTCGCCCGCGACGTCGAGCCGCGGGCGCAGGCGGCCTCGCG
>SIRV01000062.1 GCA_004366195.1 Actinomycetota bacterium | reverse complement strand
GGTACCGGAACCTGGTCGAGACGCTCTCCGCCGTGATCTACATCGACCGGGTCGACGAGCAGCTCTCCACGATCTACGTGAGCCCGCAGGTCGAGACGATCTTCGGCTACACGGTCGAGCAGTGGCTCGGCGAGCACGACCTGTGGCTGCGCAACCTCCACCCCGACGACGTGGAGCGCTGCCTCGAGGCCGTCCGCCGCCACAACACGGAGGGCGTGCCCCTCGACGTCGAGTACCGCATGCGCGCCGCCGACGGCACCTGGCGGTGGGTGCGGGACCAGGCCACCGTGGTCCGGGACGAGGAGGGCCGGCCGGTCCTCTCCCAGGGCCTCATGTCCGACATCACCGAGCTGAAGGAGGCCCAGGAGCGCCTCCGCGAGGCCGAGGAGCGGTACCGGGCCATCGTCGAGCACGTCCCCGCCGCGATCTACGTGGACCGGCCGGACGCCAGCATGCAGTCCCTCTACGTGAGCCCCCAGGTCGAGCGGATCCTCGGCGTGCAGCCCGAGGCCTACCTCGAGGGCAACGAGCTCTGGCTCTCCCTCATCGACCCCACCCAGCGCGAGGAGATCCACCGCACCTACCTGGAGGCGATCGCGGAGCGCCGCCCCTGGGTCGGCGAGTACCTCGTCCACACCCCGGACGGCCGGGACGTGTGGGTCCACGACGAGACGACCTTCGTGTTCGACGAGCGGGGAGAGCCCCTGTTCATCCAGGGCGTGATGTACGACATCACCGAGCGCAAGCTGGCCGAGGAGGCCCTGCGCGAGAGCGAGCGGCGGGAGCGCGAGGCGGCGGAGCGCCTGCGGGCCCTCGACGAGATGAAGAACGCCTTCCTCGCCGCCGTCTCCCACGAACTCCGCAGCCCCCTCACCTCGATCCTCGGCCTCGCGGTGACGCTCGAGCAGACCCCGCTGCCCGACGACGAACGCGCCGACCTCCTCGCGCGCCTCGCCGCCAACGCCCGGAAGCTCGACCGGCTCCTCACCGACCTCCTCGACATCGACCGGCTGAACCGGGGCATCGTCACCCCCCTGTACCGGACGACCGACGTCGGCGCGCTCGTCGGCCGCACCGTCGAGAGCCTCGACGTCCTCGGCGGACGGACGGTCTCGCTCCAGCTCGATCCGGTCGTGGCGGAGGTGGACCCGGCCAAGGTCGAGCGGATCGTGGAGAACCTGCTCGCCAACGCCGTCCGTCACACGACGCCGGATGCGCGGATCTGGGTCCGGGTCTTCGCCGAGGGGGACGGCGTGGTGATCGCCGTGGAGGACGACGGCCCCGGCGTCGCGCCCGAGCTCCGGGAGGAGATCTTCCGCCCCTTCCGCCAGGGGCCGACGGCCTCGCCCCACGCGCCCGGCACGGGGATCGGGCTCTCCCTCGTCGCGATGTTCGCCGAGCTCCACGGCGGCCGGGCGTGGGTCGAGGATCGCGACGGCGGGGGGGCCTCCTTCCGCGTGTTCCTCCCGGCGCGCCCGGCCGCGCCGCGCGAGCTCCAGGCCCTCCGCTCCTCGCAGGCCGGATAGACTCGATCCCGTGCCCTCCGCCGACCACAACCCCCACGGGCGACGTCTGCACCTCCCGATCGTCGGCGTGAACGGGCAGGCGTCGACCGAGCGCAAGCCGCCGTGGCTCAAGGTGCGGCTGCGCACCGGCCCGAACCTCGCCGACGTCCGCCGCATCGTCCGCGAGGGGCGCCTGCACACGGTGTGCGAGGAGGCCTCCTGCCCCAACCTCTCGGAGTGCTGGGAGGACCGTGAGGCCACCTTCCTGATCCTCGGCGACCGCTGCACCCGTCGCTGCGGCTTCTGCGACGTGATGACGGCGAAGCCCCTGCCGCCGGACGAGGACGAGCCCCGGCGGATCGCCGAGGCCGTGCGGGCCATGGGCCTCCGCTACGCCGTCCTCACCGGGGTGGCTCGGGACGACCTCCCCGACGGTGGCGCGAGGATCTGGGCCGCCGCGATCCGCGCGATCCGCGAGGCGGTGCCCGGGTGCGGGGTCGAGGTCCTCCCCAGCGACTTCAAGGGGGGCGAGCGCGACCTCGCCACCGTCCTCGACGCGGAGCCCGACGTGTTCGCCCACAACCTGGAGACCGTCCGCCGGCTCCACCCCAGGATCCGGCCGGCCTTCGGCTACGACCGGTCCCTCGAGGTCCTGCGGTTCGCCAAGCGCCACCGCCCCGGCCAGGTGACGAAGTCGAACCTCATCGTGGGGATGGGCGAGCGGCCGGAGGAGCTCCTCGAGGCCCTGCGCGACCTCGCCGAGGCGGGTTGCGAGATCGTGACCATCGGGCAGTACCTCCGGCCGACCCCCCACCACCTGCCGGTCGACCGCTTCGTGCACCCCGACGAGTTCGCGGAGCTGAAGCGGGCCGGCGAGGCGATGGGCATCGCGCACGTCGAGGCCGGACCCCTCGTCCGCTCGAGCTACCACGCCGGCCGTCAGCTGCGGCGGGCGAGGGAGGGAGCCGGCCTGTAAGCCGGGTTCTGTACCGACCCTCCGGGTCGGTGGCGGCCATCTCTCTGAGCGCCCGCGACCGCGGGGTCGCGTCGGCGCCCCGGCGCGTCCCGGAGGACGCAGCACGCGCGGCCTACCCGGGAGCTCGGGCGGGCCACCCTCCGACCGGCGATGCCGGCTGCGCTCCCTGCTTGGCCTTGCTCCGGGTGGGGCTTGCCGAGCCGGACCGGTCACCCGATCCGCTGGTGAGCTCTTACCTCACCGTTTCACCCTTGCTCGCGCGGTCGCCCGCGCGGGCGGTCTGTTCTCTGTGGCGCTGTCCGCGAGGTCGCCCCCGCCTGGGTTTCCCCAGCACCCTGCCCTGCGGAGCCCGGACTTTCCTCGACCGGCCCGAAGGCCGACCGCGGCCGCCCGGCCGACTCCCTCCACCGAGTATAGGCCGCGTATCATCGGCCCCATCCATGCGCCGGCACCTCGGGCTCGTCGCGGTCCTCCTCGCCCTCGGGGCCTGCGCCCGCGAGCCGGTGGGGCCCGCCGCCCCCCTCGCCCTCGAGCAGCTCCCAGCGACGCCGGCCCTCGTCGCCGCCTCGGCGCGCGAGACCGTGCTGGAGTTCCTCCGGGCCTACGCCGACGCTCCGCTCGACGGCGGGGCCTCCCTCGCGGAGCTCGTCGCCGGCCCCGAGCTCGAGCGCTGGGTCACCTGGCTCGGGGTGCAGGACGCTCAGTTCCCGGGACGGATCGTGGGCGAGGTCGATCTCCGGCACGCCCGCTTCCTCTCCACGGTCCCGCTCCGCCGCGCGCTGGGCGCGCAGGTGGCGCTCGGCGCCACGGTGCGGTTCACGTTCACCCCCGAGGACGGCGACCCCTTCCAGCGGGCCCGGATCCTCGACGGCCCCGTCTCGCTCGTCAGCCTCCGCCCCGGCGACTGGCGGGTGGTCGACCTCACCCGCGACGGCGTGCCGATGTCCGACGGCATCGAGCTGTTCCGCAACGAGGCCCGCACCGAGGACGGCGTCTCGGTGCGCTTGGACTCCCTGTTCATGTTCACGCCGAACTGGCAGTTCAACCTGGTGATCGAGAACCGCTCGCGGCGGACGCTCCGGCTCGACCGCGACGCCAGCGGGCTCTTCGTCGAGCGGGGGGACGGCTCCTTCGAGCGCTACGAGGGCGTGCCGTCCCTCGCCCTCCAGGTCCCGCTCCCCCCGGAGCGCGGGGTCCAGGCGCTCCTCGCCTTCCCCCAACAGGACTCCGCCGAGGGCCGGTCCCTCGTCCTCACGTTCCGCCGGGACGGCGAGCCGCTCCGCTTCTCCTTCCCCCTCGAGGACCTGGTCAGCTCGATCCCGCCGCCCCCTCCCACGGACGGGGCCCGGACGGGCGACTGAGCTCGCCCGCCGCGAGCATCGCGTCCACGCCCCGGTTGGCGAGACGGTCGGCCGCCCGGTTCAGCTCCCGCGGCACGTGCTCGTAGGCGACGCGCTCGAAGCCCCGCTCCAGCTCGCGCACCCGTCGGTGGAGCCGCTGCAGCGCGGGGTTCTTCACCCGGTACCGCCCCTCCAGCTGCTCGATCAACAGCCGGCTGTCCGAGCGCAGGAGCACCTCCCGCGCCCCGAGCTCGCGGGCCCGTCGGAGCCCCTCGATCGCCGCCGTGTACTCGGCCTGGTTGTTGGTGGCCACGCCGAGCCCGAGGGCGATCTCGTCGAGGATCCGTCCCTCCTCGTCGGCGATCACGATGCCGATCCCGGCGGGCCCGGGGTTCCCGCGGGCGGCGCCGTCGCAGTGGACGATCAGGCGAGCACGAGGATCCGGCGGCAGTGCTCGCACCTCCCGATGCCCTCGGCGTGCTTGAGGCGATCGAGCTCCAGGGCCGAGAGCTTCTCGTGGCAGGCCTGGCACACCCCGTCCACCAGGGCCGCCGCCCCGATCCCATCCTTCTTCGCGCGCAGGTCCTCGTAGAGCTCGAGGAGCTCGGGGTCGAGCTCCGGCGCGAGCGCCTCCCGACGGGCGCGGAGCTCGGCCAGCTCGGCGGCGATCCGCGAGAGCTCCTCCCCGGCCTCACGCTCGAGCGTCTCGAGGCGCGCCCGGGCCTCGGCCAGCTCCGCCTCGGCCGGCGCGATCCGCGCCTCCAGCTCCTCGCGCCGCTCCATCGCCTCCAGCAGGTCGTCCTCCACCCGGCCCTTGCGCTCCCGCAGGCTCGCCACCTCGTGCTGGAGGGCCTCGAGCTCCTTCGGGTTGGCCACGCTCCCGTCGTAGAGGCGCCGCTCCTCGGCGGCGGCCTTGCGCTCCATCGAGTCGATCTCCGCCTCCAGGCGCCGCTGCTCGGTCGCCACGGCGTCGAACGCGAGGCGGAGCTCCCCGAGGCGCGCCTCGGCCTCCTCCATCGCGGCCCGGGCCTCCGCCACCTCCGCCCCCGACTCCAGGCGCTCGCGGCGGTGCTCGAGCCGGTCGATCCGGAGATCGATGTCCTGGAGCTCGAGCAGCCGGTCCATGCCCCGCATCGCAGCCGAAGGGTAGCCGATGCGGGCCGCGGTAGGATGCGGCCCGGCATGGACGGGCGGGTGGTGCTGATCACGGGGGCGGCGGGCGGCATCGGCCGCGCCGCCGCGGAGCGCTTCCACGCGCAGGGCGAGACCCTCGTCCTCACCGACCTCGACGCCGAGGGCCTGGCGAAGGTCGCCGCCGACCTCGGCGGCGCCCATGCCATCGTCGGCGACGTCACCCGCGTGGCCGACTGCGAGCGGATCGTGCGCGAGACGGTGGAGCGCCACGGACGCCTCGACGTCCTCGTGAACTGCGCCGGGGTCTGGGTCGAGGGCCCGACGGCCGAGGCCACCGAGGAGGAGTTCGACCGCACGATGGCGGTGAACCTGAAGGGCACCTTCTTCATGTGCCGCTACGCCATCCCCCACCTGGAGCGCACCGAGGGGTGCATCGTGAACCTCTCCTCGGACGCCGGGTTGGTCGGCACGGCCGAGACCGCCATCTACTGCGCCTCCAAGGGCGGGGTCTCGCTCCTCACCAGGTCCCTCGCCCTCGAGCTCGCGCCGAAGCTCGTCCGGGTGAACGCGGTGTGCCCCAACGACGTCGACACGCCGATGCTCGCCGGCCAGGCCCGGGACTACGGCGGCGGGGACCCCGAGGGGTACCTGCGGGCGCTCCTCGCCAAGTACCCGCAGAGGGAGCGGGCGCGGTTCATCCGCCCCGAGGAGGTGGCCGCCCTCATCGCCTATCTCGCCTCCCCGGAGGCGGCGCCCATCACCGGCGCGTGCATCCCGATCGACTTCGGGAGCACGGCCGGGTACTGAGCCGTGCCGAGGCTCCCCCGCTTCGTCCTCACGCCCCGCTGGCTCGCGCTCCTCGCCTTCGCGCTCCTCGTCGCGGCGACCTGCGTGCGCCTCGGCATCTGGCAGCTCGACCGTCTCGAGCAGCGCCGGGCCCTGAACGCGTCGATCCGGGCGGGCCTCGAGGCGGCGCCGGCGCCCCTCGGCGAGCTCGCCGGCGAGGACCCGGCGACCCTCGCCTACCGGAGGGTGGAGGTCGCCGGCCGGTACGACCCCTCGCGAGAGGTCCTCTGGTACGGACGAGCCCTGAACGGCGAGCCCGGCCACCACGTCCTCACGCCGCTCCTGCTCGACGAGCCGGTCGCCGGGGCGGCGGCGGTGCTCGTGGACCGCGGCTGGGTGCCCTTCGAGCTCGATACGCCGCCGGTGGGGCCCGCGGCGCCGCCCGCGGGCGAGGTGACGGTCTCGGGGTTCCTGCTCCCGGTCGCCGGTGAGCGCGACGTCGTGCTGGAGCGAGGGGCGGGCGGTCGGGTGCTCACGGTCTCGCGCGACGAGCCGGCGGCAATCGGGCGCGAGCTCGGGCTCGAGCTCTACCCGCTGCCGGTGCAGCTCCAGCGGCAGGACCCAACCCAGCCGGGCGCGCTCCCGGCCGTCGTCCCCCCGCCGGAGCTCTCGGAGGGCCCGCACCTCTCCTACGCGATCCAGTGGTTCACGTTCGCCACGATCGCCCTCGTCGGGTACGTCCTGCTCGTGCGGCGCGAGCTCCGCGACCGGACGCGCGGGGCCGCGAGCCGGTAGGGTGGGCACGTGGGCTGCCTCGTCGCGCTCCTCGGCCTCGTCGCCCCACGCTTCGTGCTCGTCCTGCTCTGGCTGTTCAGCGACTACCTGGACCGGGCCTTCGCGAGCGGATGGTGGCCGCTCCTCGGCTTCTTCCTGCTCCCCACGACGACCCTCGCCTACGCGCTCGCGCGGAACTCCTTCACCGCCCCGGACGGCGGCCTCGAGGCGGCCGGGGTCGTGGTGATCGTCCTCGGCGTCCTGGTGGACTTCGGTCTGCTCGGGAACGCGAAGGGCCGCGGCATCGGCCGCCGCCGCGACTGAGGCCGTCCGCCGCACCGCACGGAGCCCTGCCGCAGACGTCCCCTCACGCGATGGTCGTCCTCGTCCGGGCCCCCGCCGAGCCCAGCGACCGCTCGAGCGTCCACCGCGCCAGGAGGGCCATCCCGACGAGCGCGAGCGAGCCGAAGATCAGTGCCACCGAGGCCGCGATCGCCTGGGGCAACCGGGTGGGGAAGCGGAGCTGCGAGACCAGGTAGATCGGGAAGGTCGTCTCCGTACCCACCAGGAACGAGGCGACGACGTACTCGTCGAAGGAGATGGTGAAGGCGATCAGGAACGCGGAGACGACGGCCGGGAGCATCAGCGGCAGCGTCACCCGGAGGAACGTCTGCGCCGGGCTCGCGCCGAGGTCCCGGGCGGCCTCCTCGAGCCCGACGTCCAGGCTCTGCAGCCGGGGGACGAGCACCAGCACGACGAAGGGAAGCGCGAGGACGACGTGCCCGATCGTCACGGTCACGAGCGACAGCGGCAGCGCGATCGTGTAGAAGAGCAGGACGAGGGAGATCCCGAAGACGCCGTAGGGGATCACGAGGGGCGAGAGGAGCAGGCCGTAGACGAGGCCGGCTCCTCGGAACCGCCGCCGCACGAGCGCCAACGAGGCCGGGAACGCGAGGGCCAGCGCCACCACGCTCGAGGCCGTCGCAACGGCGACGCTCGAACGGAGCGAGCCGAGGAGCTCCTCGTTGGCACCGAGTTCCGCGTACCACCGCAGCGTGAACCGGTCGAGCGGGAACGCCGGCACCACGGAGTCGTTGAAGGAGAAGATCAGGAGCAGGGCCATCGGCAGGTACAGCACGACCGACTGGGCGAGCAGGCTCGCCCAGAGCAGGCGTCGTGCGACGGGCGACATCGCCATGCTCATCGAGCCAGCCCCATCCCCTCCAGGCGCAGGGCGCGCGCGAGCACCACGATCAGCGCCGTCACCACGACGAGGAGGAAGGTCGCCAGCACCGAGCCGGTCCGCCAGTCGAGCCCCGGTCCGAACAGGTCGGTGATGGCGTTGGCGAACATGAAGCCCCCGGTCCCGCCGACGAACAGCGGGGTGACGAACTCGCCGATGGTGGGGATGAACACGAACAGGAACGCCGCGAACACCCCCGGCAGCGAGATGGGGAGGGAGACGCGCCAGAAGGTGGACCATCGGCCGGCGCCGAGGTCCCCCGCCGCCTCCAGCAGCGCCCGATCCATCCCCTCGATGGCCACGAAGATCGGGAGCGCCACGAAGGGGACCCAGACGTTCGTCAGCACCACGATGACCGCGAACTCGCTGTACATCAGCCACCGGACCGGCTCGTCCGTGAGTCCGGTCCACAGCACGAAGGAGTTCACGATCCCACCCTCGCCGAGGATCACCTTCCACGCGAACACGCGCAGGACGTAGTTGGTCCAGGCGGGAGCCACGATGAACAGCATCCACGCGTACCGGCGCGGGAGACCGCCGAGCGCGAGCAGGTAGGCGAGGGGGTACGCCAGCGCCACCGCCGCCACGGACACGATGAGCGAGATGCGGACGCTCTTCCAGAACAGCCCGAGGTACAGCGGCCCCCGGAACAGGTAGGCCCAGGACTCCAGCGTGAAGCGGGCTTCGTCGCTCGCGAACGCGAGGACGCCGACGCTGTAGGCCACCACCAGACCGACCGGGGCGACGAAGAAGACGAGCTGCCAGCCCACCGGCCCGGCGAGCAGGCCGAGCGTCGCGAGTCCCTCGCGGCCCCCGCGCCGGACCGCGGACCTTACCCCCTCGGCGTGGGTCGCCGCCACCCGCGGACCCTCACGCCGCCTTGACCTCGTCCCACGCCCGCTGGTACGCCGATCGGCGCGGGATCCACCGCTCGAAGTGCGAGTGGGGCTCCTCGAGCGCCGTGGGGTCGCCGAGCTTGAGCGCCTCCACCACGGCCGGATCGACGTCGTCGGTGCGGGCCGTCACGTTCGGGGTCCCGAGGTAGTAGTTCTCCATCAGCCACTCCCCCGAGCGCCGGCTGTTCCACGCCGACACGAACTCGTGCGCGTGCCAGTAGTTCTCGGTGTCCGCGAACAACACGAAGTGGCCGATCCAGGAGTGACGACCCTCCTTGGGGTCCGCGTACGCGACCTCCAGGCCCTCCGCCCGCATGGCCGCGAGCGCGTCCGACCAGGCGTACGCGATCCACACGTTCCCGCTCCCGAACTCCTGGTACAGCTGGGTGTAGTCCACCCACATGCTGCGCACCAGGCGCTTCTTGTCGATCAGGAAGGCCTTGGCCTCCGCGAGCTCGTCGTCCGTCATGTCCCAGGGGTCGGAGGCGCCGAGCACGTAGCCCACCACCACGAGCATGAAGTTGTGATCGATCCACATGATCCGACCGGCGTAGCGGTCGTCGAACAGCATCGCCCAGGACTCCTCACCGACCTCCACCTGATCCGTCCGGTACAGGACCGAGGAGAAGCCCCAGGCCCCGGGGATCCCGTACTGCAGGCCGTCGAGCTTGCCGTTCTCGAGGAGCGTGGGGTGGAGCTCGTCAGCGTTGATCCCCGAGAGGTCCCAGGGCTGGAGGACGCCCAAGCTCACCCAGTCCTGCAGGTAGCTCCCGCTCGGTCGCGCCACGTCCGCGCGGAACCCGGCCCGCACCTTCGCGAGCGCGTCCTCATCGGTGGTGATGAAGGTCCAATCCGGCTTCGGGTACCCGGCCTCCGCGTACCCGCGCCACAAGGCCTTCACCTCGTACCCCGCCCAATCGAAGACCTTCAGGTCGCCGGGCTCCTCCTCGATCGGCGGCCGCGGGCCCGGGGGCGCGCCCGCCGGGCGGCCGCGGGCGCACGCCCCGAGCGCGATGGCGCCGCCAGCCATCCCCATCAGCCGCAGGAACGCTCGACGTCCGATCATGCGCCCCTCCCTCCCATCGCCGAACCTCACCACGGCGGGCCGGCCTCCTCCTCCGCTCCGCCGCCCGGGAGCACGGAGAGCGACACGTACGCGGGGAAGGACCCGCCCACATGGAGCCGCACGGCGTTCCGCCGGGTCCGCGTCGCGAACCACGGATCCTCCGCCGTGCCGGGGTGCACCAGGTACCGCGGGAAGCAGCTCGCCGCCACCTCCAGCCGCAGCCGGTGTCCGGGTCGCAGGCGGTACCCGAGCGGGCCCAGATCCACCCGCACGGTGCGCTCGGGGTCGGGATCCTCCACGGCGCACACGCCCTCGGTGATCCGACGCGCCCTGCCGGTCGGGAACACGTCTACGAGCTTGGCCACCAGGTGCATCGAGGGCCCGGTGGAGGAGACCGTCAGGACCGCCTCCGCCGGCCCCACGAGGTCGACGGGCGCGTCCACCGGCTCCGCCGTGAACGTGAGCACGTCATCCCGGATCTCGACGTCGCGCTCGTCCGGCAACCCCAGCAGGGGCCGCCACGGGTCCGCGATCACGTCCGGCACGGGGTCGCTCGGGTCGTGCGTCCAGGCCACCGTCGTCCCCAGTCCGTCCGGCGCCTCGGCGAGCGCCCCGCCCTCCGGCCCGAACGTCGCGCGAGCCGCGTCGGCCGCGTGCAGGCGGAGCTCCCGCAGCCCGGGAGGTGGCCAGGACGACGACTCGCGCCACCCCGCGTTCGCCAGGCGCCACCGCACCGCGGGGATCCGCACCTCCCGACCCATCAGGAACCGGTCGAGGAACGGCAGGGCGGGACCCAGGTACCGGGGGACGAAGCGCTCCAGCGCGGCGGGGTCCCCCAGGAAGTCCTCGACGGGCTCCCCGTCGGCGCGGAGCTCGTCGTCGAAGTGGTCGGTGGCGTCCACCACCAGGTACTGGGGACGGGTCCCGGCCCGGACCGCCGCCGCATGATCCCGGAACGCGCCCCGACGGAACACGTCCCACCACCCGGCGCAGTGCAGCGCCGGGACCGGTCGCTGCAGGGGGTGCGACGGCCCGTAGATCCCGAGCGTCCAGAAGGGGTCCGTCGGCGGCGTCCGCATCCAGCGGTCGAGGCTCGCGGAGCGTCGCCCGCCGTGGTGGGCGGGGACGAGCTCGGCGAGCGGTCGCACGCTCCAGTCGATGGATGGCACGTCGACCTCGTACAGGTACCGATCCACCCACGTGTGCATCGCCCACTCGCCCATCGTGGCGAGACAGAAGACCCCCTGGTGGTACATCCAGTCGGTGCCCACCTCGGTGGTCGTCATCCGGGGGACGATCGCGCGCAGGGCCGGGTGCCCGGCCGCGACCGCCGCCCACTGGGTGAACCCGTAGTAGGAGTCGCCGAACATCCCGACCCCGCCGTCCGACCAGGGCTGCGAGACGATCCACTCGAGCGTGTCCGCGGCGTCGCGAGCCTCCGCCACGAAGGCGAAGGTCTCGCCCTCGGACCGGACCTTGCCGCGCACGTCCTGCACGACCACGGCATACCCGCGCTCGGTGAGGTGCCGGGCGACCACCGGCATGAAGCTGAAGGGGCCGCACTTGTCGTAGGGGAGCCGCACGAGCACCGTGGGGACGCGGCCCGGCGCGGCCGGCAGGTAGACGTCGGTCGCGAGTCGCACCCCATCCCGCATGCGCACCATGACCTCCTCGGCGCGCTCGTCCACGGGCGCGACGGGGACCCGGGGAACCGTGATCCGACTACCGCTCACGCCCCCGACGCTACGCGCCGCCGACCGGCGGCGCACCGGACGCCCGTCGGAACTTCCGCCAGGGCTCTCCGCCGATCGTCGGAGCCCTCAGGGCCCCGGGGTCCGCCCCAGCGTCGTGAGCTTCACGGCGAGCAGCGCGCGGAGGCGCCCCGCCGGCTCGGCGAGGGAGAAGCCGAGCACCCGCTCGATGCGCTTGACGCGGTAGTCCACGGTGCTGTGGTGGAGGTGGAGGCGCTCCGCGGTGCGCCGCAGCGAGCCGGTCTCGCAGTAGGTCTCGAGCAGACGCAGATCGTCGGGCTCCCGCCCGGCTTGCAGGCGTCCCACCCGCTCGAGGTCGGCACAGCCGGCGAGCTCCTCCCGCGGGATCCGGGCGAGCAGCGAGAGGGCCCCGAGGTCCCGGAACCGCGTGATGCCGGGACCGCCGGCGAGCGCCCCCAGGGTGAGCGCCTCCCGCGCCTCTCGCCAGGAGCGTCGGAGATCCCCGACGCCCGCGGGCTCCCCCACCCCGACCAGCACGGCGAAGCCTCTCCGGGCGGCTGCCTCGGGGACGCCGGCGAGCCCCGCCATCGGGTCGTCCGCGGGCTCCACGACGATCGCCGCCGAACGACCGAGGACGACCCCGCGGCACAGCCGGTCCTCCTCCCGCAGGGTTCGCTCCGCCAGCCGGACGAGGACCTCGGGGCTCACGGCCCCGACCGGCCGCTCCTCGAGCGCAACGGCCGCGTACCGGCCCGCCGGGTCCAGCCCGGCGCGCCGGGCGATCGCCTCGAGCTGCTCCCCGTCCACGTCGCCGAGGAGGATCCGTTCGAGCGCCGCCGCGTCGTGCGCCTCAAGCGCCCGCCGGCGCTCCCGCTCGCGGAGCGCGTCGATCGCCGTCGCCGCGGCCAGTCGTTCCGCGATGAGGTCGTCGAGCGTGTCCCACGGACGATCGCCGTCGGCGAGCCACACCGTCCCGATCCGTCCGCTCGCGACATCGACGCTCGCCGCGACGACCTCGCCGAAGGGCCCCGAAAGCCGCGCAGCCCTGCGCCCTCGGAGCTTCCGTGCCACCGCGGCAGCGCTCACGTCCTCCGCCACGGTCGGCGGCCGGCTCCGTGCCGGCGACCCGAGGACGATGCGCCGATCGTTCAAGGTCTCCTCGACCCCGACGGTCCGACCGGAGAGCCGCGCCGCCGCCGAGGCCAGGCGCTCGAGGGGGACCTCGCGCGCCACCAGGCGGTCGAACTCGTCGATGACCCGGAGCGCCCGCGCGGCCTCGGCGTCCGCCTTCTCGAGCTGCTTGAGCAGGGTCTTCATGGGGACGCACCTCCGCCGGCGGCCCGATGGTAGGAGGGCCCCGAGCGCGCGGTCAAGGCATCGCGGTGTTGGCGCTCGCGGGCGAGGATGGTAGGAGTCCTACCGAGTTCCACGTCCAGGAAGGAGGTCGCACGTGCTGCTCGCTCGGCCGAGACCCGCGCCCGCGTGGCGTACCACCCGGTGGTTCAACACCGACGAGCCCCTTTCGCTGGAGCGGCTCCGGGGCCGTGTGGTCGTCCTCTACGCGTTCCAGATGCTCTGCCCGGGGTGCGTGGCCCACGGCCTTCCCCAGGCGAAGCGCCTGGCCGAGCTCTTCGCTCGCGAGCCGGTGTCGGTCGTCGGCCTCCACACCGTCTTCGAGCACCACGAAGCGATGCGGCCCGAGGCCCTCGCGGCCTTCCTGCACGAGTACCGGATCGGCTTCCCCGTCGGCGTGGACGAGCCCGGGGAGGGCGGCGACCCTGTGCCCCGGACCATGCGCGCCTACGGGATGCAGGGCACACCGACCTCGGTGCTGATCGACCCCGCCGGGAACCTGCGCGCCCAGACCTTCGGCGCCACCGACGACCTGATCCTCGGGGCCCAGATCGGGATGCTCCTCCAGGAGGCCCGCACCGGCGCCGACGGAGCCGCCGCGGAGCCCTCGGCCGCCGCCTGCGACGAGGAGGGGTGCGGCCTCCCCGCTTGAGCCGCTCTCGAGGTTCCGCGCCTGGTCCGGCGGAGCTCACTCCCCGATGATCTCGTTCAGCCCCTCGACGACCTGTGCCACCTCCTCCGGCGAGACCCGACCGATCCGCCTGCCGATGCGCTCCACCGCCAGGGTGCGGATCTGCCCGACCTTGACCCACGACCGCTTGGGCAGGCCCGCCGAGGTGAGCTCAAGGGTGAGGGGGAACCCGGCCCGCTGCGCCTGACTCGTGATGGCCGCCGCGATCACGGTCCCCGAGCGCTCGTTGAACACGTCGTGGCTGAGGATGAGGACGGGGCGGCGGCCGACCTGCTCGCGGCCGCGGGTCGGGCTGAGGTCGGCCCAGCGGATCTCGCCCCTCAGTACGCGGGCCACGCCGCGAGCTCCTCGGACATGCCCTCCTCGGCCAGCGCCCGCTCCTCGGCGGGGTCGAGCTTCGCGCACTCACGCGCCAGGCGCGCCCGTTCGAGACGCTCGAGCTTCTCCTCCACGGCCGCCTCGATCGCGCGGCTCCGGCTCGGGAACACCCCCTCGCGCACGAGCCGGTCCACCCGCTCGAGAGCCCGCTCGTCCAGCGACACCGCCACCTTCGACCTCGGCATAGGCCCACCTCCGGTATGACGATAGTTCATACCGACCCCGATCCGCCAGCGGTCCTGCGCCCCGCCCCCCGCCCTGCACGGGTAGCCTCTCGCTCGGACCCATGGATGGAGGATCGGCGCGAGCCGACGCCCGCGGCGACCCGACGGGCGCGCCGGGGCTCGACGCCGCCGAGGCCGCGGCCCTCCCCGCGGACGTGGTGCTGGAGCGCCTCGGCTCCGGCCCGGGTGGGCTGAGCGCCGAGGAGGCCGGCCGGCGCCTGCGCGAGCTCGGCCCCAACGCGATCCGCACCCATCGGGCCCGCGCCCTCGCCGTCCTGGCCCGCCAGCTCCGGAGCGCCCTCCTCCTGCTCCTGCTGGTGACGGCGATCGTCTCGGCCTTCCTCGGGCAGGGCACCGACGCGGCGATCATCGGCGCCATCCTCGCCGCCAGCGTCGGCCTCGGGTTCCTGAACGAGTACCGGGCGGAGCGGGCCGTGGAGGCCCTCCACGAGGAGGTCCGCCACGACGCCCCCACCCTCCGCGACGGGCGGTGGTCGGACGTGGACGTGACCGCGCTCGTCCCGGGCGACGTCGTCCGGCTCGACCTCGGGATGATCGTCCCGGCCGATCTCCGGCTGCTCGAGACGACCGCCCTCGCCTGCGACGAGTCCATCCTCACTGGCGAGGCCGAGCCGGTGGAGAAGTCCCCCGAGCCCGTCGCCCCGGGCCTCGCGATCGGCGACCTCACCTCGTGCGCCTTCATGGGGACCACGGTCCGGGCCGGGTCGGGGCTCGGCGTCGTCGTCGCGACCGGGGCCCGGGCGCGGTTCGGTCGGGTGGCGCTCGGCCTCGGCGAGCGCCAGCCGGAGACGGCGTTCCAGGCGGGGCTGCGGCGGTTCTCGACGCTCCTCGCCGAGGTCGCCGGCGTGCTCACCGGCTCGATCTTCGTGGTCAACCTGCTCCTCCGCCGTCCCGTGATCGACGCCCTGCTGTTCTCCCTCGCCATCGCCGTGGGGATCACGCCCCAGCTGCTCCCGGCGGTCGTGACGACGAGCCTGGCGACCGGCTCGAGGTGCCTCGCCCGCCGCAAGGTCCTCGTCAAGCGCCTGGTGGGGATCGAGGACCTGGGCAACGTGGAGGTGCTCCTCACCGACAAGACGGGGACCCTCACCGAGGGCCGGATCACGTTCCGGCAGGCCG
>SIRV01000061.1 GCA_004366195.1 Actinomycetota bacterium | reverse complement strand
GTGGGGTTGACCGCCGGGTCGCCGGTCGGTCGTGGGGAGGATATCCGTGGCGAACAGCAAGGGTCAGGAGGCTGCCGAGCCTCGGTCGCTGCCCGACGGGCCGCTGTCGGACGTCGCGAGCATCCACGAGGCCGAGGAGGCGCTGGCCAAGACCCTGTCCGAGGTGGACCGCACCGAGGAGGAGCTCCGGGCGGCCGAGGAGGTCGTGGCCCGCCTCCAGGCCGAGCTCGGCGGCCGACTCTCCGAGGCCGAGCGGCTCACCAGCCTCGTCGCGCAGGCCTACGAGCTCCAGCGGCAGCGGCTGGAGCGCGAGCTCCAGCAGATCCAGGCCCGGGCCCGACAGCTCCAGCGCGCTCGCGAGCCTCGCGCCGTCGAGGAGCCCCCCGCGCCCGTCGCCCCCGAGCCGGTGGCGGCCCCCGAGCCGATGACCGCCCCCGCGACCGCACCGACACCGACGGCTCCCACCCCGACGCCCGCCACCGCCCCGGCCCCCGCCCCGTCCGCGGGGGGTCCCAAGCCCGCCGCCCCTCCGAAGCCCGCTCCGGAGCCGGCGCCGGCGGCAGCGACCGACGGGAAGGCCCCTCGCAAGCCCGCCCCGGCGCCCGAGCCCGCGCCGGCCTCCGGCGAGGGCGGCGAGGCCTACGAGGACCACTGGTACCAGGTCCTGAAGCGCAGCGGGCTCGGCGCCGAGGAGGAGCCCAGCGACGCGGCCGCCGGCCGCTGAGCCCTACCTCGGGACGACCCGGAACGCGTCGTACACGTTCTCGACCTTCTTCACCGCGTTCAGGATCCCCGACAGGTGCGCGATGTCGGCGAGCTCGAACGTGAACCGCAGCGTCACCGTGCGGTCGCGTCCGACGGTCGAGGTCGCCGTGAGGATGTTCACGTGGTGGTCGGAGAGGACCGTCGCGACGTCGGAGAGGAGCCGTGTGCGGTCGAGGGCCTCCACCTGGATCGTGACGACGAAGCTCGTCGGCTTGCCGGCCCGCCAGGAGACCTCGATGACCCGCTCGGGCTCGCGCATCAGGGCCTTCGCGTTCGGGCAATCGGTGCGGTGGACGGAGACGCCCTGCCCGCGGGTGACGAACCCCATGATCTCGTCCCCCGGCACCGGCGTGCAGCAGCGCGCCAGCTTCACCCAGACGTCGGCCGAGCCCGGGACGACGACGCCGGAGGTGACGTCCGGCCTCTCGATGCGCACCGGGCGCGCGAGCGGGACCGCCGTCACGTCCTCCTCGCTCGCGCCGGTCACGATCCGCGACAGGCGCGCGATCACCGACTGCGGCGAGACGTGCCCCTCCCCCACGGCCGCGTAGAGCGAGTCGAGGTCGGGGAACTTCATGTCCTCGGCGACCTGGCGGAGCGCCTCCTCGGTGGCCAGGCGCTTGAACGGCACGTTCTGCTTCCGCATCGCCCGCTGGAGCGCGTCGCGGCCCTCCTCGATCGCGTCCTCCCGCCGCTCCCGGCTGAACCACTGCCGGATCTTGCTCCGCGCCCGCGGGGTCTTGACGAACTTGAGCCAGTCCTGGGACGGCCCCTCACCCTCGGCCTTGGAGGTGAGGATCTCCACCGTGTCGCCGGTGCGGAGCTCGTAGTCGAGGGGGACGAGCTTGCCGTTGACCTTCGCCCCGATCGTCCGGTGCCCAACCTCGGTATGGATCGCGTAGGCGAAGTCCACCGGGGTAGAGCCGGCGGGGAGGTTGATCACGTCGCCCTTGGGCGTGAAGACGAAGACCTGCCCCGCGTAGAGGTCGATCTTCAGTCCCTCCATGAACTCGCGGGGATCGGCCATGTCCTTCAGCCACTCGAGCATCTGCCCGAGCCAGGCCAGGTCGGCCGCCTCCTTCGCCTTCCTCCCGTCGCGGCCCTCCTTGTAGCGCCAGTGCGCCGCGATGCCGTACTCGGCCGTGCGGTGCATCTCGTGGGTGCGGATCTGGACCTCGATGGGGCGACCGCCGGGGCCGACGACCGTCGTGTGCAGCGACTGGTACATGTTGGACTTCGGCATCGCGATGTAGTCCTTGAACCGGCCCGGCACCGGCTTCCAGAGGGAGTGGATCGCGCCCAGCGCCGCGTAGCAGTCCCGGACGGAGTCGACGAGGACGCGGATGCCGGCGAGGTCGTAGATCTCGTTGAACTCCTTGCCCCCGACCACCATCTTCTCGTAGATCGAGTACAGGTGCTTGGGGCGGCCCTCCACCTCGGCCCGGATCCCGGCCTCGCGCAGGCGCTGGCGGGCAGCCTCGAGGAGGCTCTCCACGTAGGCCTGCCGCTCCTCGCGCCGGCGCTCCACGAGGCTCGCGATCTCGCGGTAGGGGCCGGGGTGCAGGGTCTTGAAGGCGAGGTCCTCCAGCTCCCACTTCAGCTGCTGCACGCCGAGGCGGTGGGCGAGGGGCGCGTAGATCTCCAGGGTCTCGGTCGCGATCCGCCGCTGCTTCTCCGGCGCGAGCAACGAGAGCGTGCGCATGTTGTGGAGCCGGTCGGCGAGCTTGATGAGGAGCACCCGGATGTCGCCGGCCATCGCGACGATCATCTTGCGGACGTTCTCCGCCTGCTCCAGCTCGCGGCTGCGCAGCTCGATCGCCTCGAGCTTGGTCAGGCCGTCCACGATCCGGGCGACGTCCGAGCCGAACTCCCGCTCCAGGTCCGCCAGGGTGACGTCGGTGTCCTCCACCGTGTCGTGCAGCAGGGCGGCCACGAGCGTCGTGGTGTCCAGGCCGAGATCGGCGAGGATCGTCGCCACGGCGAGGGGGTGGGTGATGAACTCGTCCCCGGAGATCCGCCGCTGACCGGCGTGGGCGGCCTCGGCGAACCGGTACGCGCGCTCGATCTCGCGCACGTCCGCCTTGGGGTTGTACGAGCGGACGGCCCGCAGCAAGAGCTCGAGCCCGGTGGCAGGCTCGGGCTCTCCGCCGCCCGGGCGCAGACGGGACAGGATCCCGCCCCGCCGCTCCGATCTGATCTGCTCGCGCGCCTCCACGCCGCCTCCTTCCGGCCAGTCTACGCCGGGGTCGGCGGCGCAGGCGCTCGGAGGCGGGCTCAGTACCGGATGAGCGAGAACACGTCGTACCCGTCGAGCTTCGCCCGCCCGTTCAGGAAGCCGAGCTCGATGAGGCAGGCGATCCCGACCACCTTCCCCCCGATCCGCTCGACGAGGTCGGCCGTGGCCCGCGCCGTGCCGCCGGTGGCGAGCACGTCGTCCACGATCAGCACCCGCTCGCCCGGCCGGATCGCGTCCCGATGGATCTCGAGGGTGGCGGTGCCGTACTCGAGCTCGTACTCCGCGGCCTCCGTCTCCCAGGGGAGCTTGTCCTTCTTCCGGACCGGGACGAACCCCGCTCCGAAGTGGTAGGCGACGGGCGAGGCGAGGATGAACCCCCGCGCCTCGATGCCCACCACCTTGTCGACGTTGCCCCGGCCGAAGTGGACGACGATGAGGTCGATCACCGTCGAGAAGGCGATCTCGTCCGCGAGCAGCGGCGTGATGTCCTTGAAGACGATGCCCTCCTGGGGGAAGTCGGGCACGTCGCGGATCAGCGCCTTCAGCTGGTCGGTCTCCACGGGCTCACCTCCGCTTGCGCTTGGGTGGGGGCTTGCGACGACGCTTGGTCTGCGGGCGCGAGGCCGGACGGGTGGCGGGAGCGGGCGCGACCGCCGCCGGCTCCGACCCTCCGCTCGGGGCGGACCCGTCGTCGGGCCCGGGCCCCGGGGTCGCGACCGCCGCGAGACGTCGCCGCTCCGGGGCTCGCTCAAGGCGCGCGCGCAGCTGCCGGTACCGAGGCTCGCGCTCCTTCAGCACGGCGAGGATCGGCGAGGCGACGAAGATCGAGGAGTACGCGCCGGTGAGGGTTCCGACCATCATGGCGAAGGCGAAGTCCTTCAGGGTGGCCCCGCCGAACAGCAGCAGCGAGAGGATGGGCAGGACCACCACGAGCGAGGTGTTCACCGAGCGCATGAACACCGAGTTCAGCGAGAGGTTCACCACCTCGGAGTACGGATGGCCGGCGAGGAGGGCCGGGGACTCGGTGTTCTCCTTCACCTTGTCGTAGATCACGACGGTGTCGTAGAGCGAGAAGCCGAGGATCGTGAGGATCGCGATCACCGTGGCCGGCGACACCTCCCGTCCCGTGAGCGCGTACACGCCCGCGGTGATCACCACGTCGTGGACCATCGCGAGCTGCGCCCCGATCGCCATCTTCCACTCGAACCGGAACGAGATGTAGAGCGTGATCGCGACGAGGACCACGACGAGCCCGATCAGCGCCTGCCGCGAGATCTGGGAACCCCACGTCGGGCCCACCACCTGCACGCTCACGTCGCTGGGGTCCACACCCGCCTGATCGGCCAGGCGCGAGATCAGCTCCGTCCGCTGGTCGGCGGAGAGCCCCTCGGTGAGGGCGCTCGTGCGGATCTGGATCTCCTCGCCCCCCACGACCTGGATCTCGGCGTCGGCGCGCCCGTAGTCGGCGAGCACCGCGCGGACGTCCTCGGCGGAGACGCCGGTCCGGTCCTGGTAGCGGAGGAGCGAGCCGCCGGTGAAGTCGATGGAGAAGTTCAGACCCCGGACGAGCAGCCCCACGAGGGAGAGCGCGACGAACGTTCCCGACAGCGCGGCCCACCACCGCCGGTGCTCCACGATCCGGAAGTGGGGGGTCACGTAGCCCCGGAAGGCGTCGAGGGCGTGGCGGAGGTTCACGGCCGACCTCCCGCCGCCGCCGGGGCCGGAGCGTGGTCGGCCGCCGCCGCGCTCGCGAGACCGAACCCCCGCAGGCCGGCCAGGCGCTCGCTCCGGGCGATGAGGAACACCGCCGGGCGCTTGAAGAAGTACACGACGAACAGGTCGAGGGCCGTCGAGACGCCGAGCGTGAGCGCGAACCCCCGCACCGAGCTGATGGCCGTCACGTAGAGGATCACCGCCGCCAGGGCCGTCACGACGTCGGCCGCCACGATCGTCCGGTACGCGCGCTTGAAGGCGGGCTGCACCGCCGAGCGCGGGGACCGGCCCGCTCGCACCTCGTCCTTCAGGCGCTCGAAGAAGACGATGTAGGAGTCGGTGGTGACGCCGAGGGAGATCACGAGCCCGGCCACCCCCGCCAGGGTGAGCGTGTACCCGATCGTCGTGCCGGCCAGGGCCACGAGCCCGAGCGCGAGCGCCGCCCAGATCGCCATCCCCAGCCAGGCCACGACGGCGAGGAGCCGGTAGTAGAAGAGGAGGTAGAGGGCGAGCGCGATCAGGCCGGCGATCCCGGCGATCAGACCCTGCCGCAGCGACTGCTCGCCGAGGGTCGGGCTCACGGTCACCACCTGCTCGGTCGTGAGCGAGACCGGCAGCGCGCCCGCGTTCAGGACGGTCGCGAGGTCCTTCGCCTCCTGCTCGGTGAAGGATCCGGTGATCTCGCCGCTGCCGCCCGTGATCGCCTCCCGGATCACGGGGGCCGAGATCACCTCGCGGTCGAGGACGATGGCGAGCTCCCGGCCGACCAGGCGCGTCGTGATCTCGGCGAACCGGTCGGCGCCCTGGTCGGTCAGGTCGAACAGCACCCGCCAGCCGCGGGCCACCGAGGTCTGCCCTCCGGTGTCGTAGCTGGCGACGGCGCGCTTGATCGCGTCGCCGGTGATCAGGACCGGGCCGAGCTTGTACTTCGTCTTCCCGTCCCGCCCTAGGAAGACCACGTTCTGGTCCCGGAGCGCGTCGTCGGAGCAGGCGGGCGTGGCGCGCTCGGCCTCCGTGGCGCACGTCACCGGGGTGGCGTCGTAGTCCGGGTCGCCCGGCGAGAGCACGCCGAGCACCTCGCGCTGCTCGAGCCTGGCCGTCGTCCCGATGACCTCGAGCAGCCGCTCCTGCCCCGTCTCCTGCAGCCGCGCCTGCGCCCGCTCCCGCGTGAGGTAGCACCCGAGGTCCTTCCCCGCCGAGGACACCACGCAGTACCGGACGCTCACGTGCTCCACGCGGAGCGCCGCGAGCTCCGCCTCGGCCTCCTCCCTCGTCGGGAGGCAGGCCGCGCCCTCGTCGCTCGCGAGCGTGGTCCCGCCCGACCGGAGGCAGTAGGTGACGGTGCTCGTCGTGCCAACGGCGTCGATGACCGCCCGAGCCGCCGCCCGCGAGTCGTAGCCGCACAGGGGGGTGCCCACGTCCGGCCCGTCGATGCAGAACGTGCCCTCGGCCGGGGCCGGCGAGGGCGCCGGGCTCGCCTGGGCGGCGGGGATCACCTCGAGCGCCGCGATCTCATCCCTCGCCTCCTTGCGGGTGCCGAAGCAGGGACCCTCGACGTCGCCGAGCCCGGTGAGGCAGACGGACTGCACGACCTCCTCGACCGACGTGTCCTCCAGGGCCGTCCGCGCCGCCGCCTCGTCGGGATAGCACCCGTAGCTCAGCTCCCCCGGCCCCACCAGGCACCGCTCGTCCGCGGGCCGCTCCTGGATCGTCCCGCGGGCGAGACCGGGGATCTGCACCTCGATCGTGGGGCCGGTGACGAAGATCGAGGGCTCGGCCGTCCCGAACGCGTCGACCCGCCGGCGGATGTTCTCCACCGCCTGCTCCATCACCGGCCTCGGCGTCCCGGGCGGGGCCGAGAGGATCACCGAGATGCCGCCCTCCAGGTCGAGGCCGAGGACGGGCCCCCGGCCCGTGGCGAACAGCCCCGCGGAGCCCGCGACGAGCGCGAGGACGAAGCCGATCGACGCCCAGAGCCCGCGCGTCCGTCTCACGCCAGCTCCGCCCCGTTGATGACGAGCTTGAACCGGCAGCCGAGGGCGGCCGCGGCCTTGCGGCAGAGCTGCATCCGGCCGAGGAAGATCTCGAAGTACTCCATCACCTGGCTGATCTGGGGGTCGATGGTGAGCTCCAGGGTGATGGTCTTCGCCACCTGGTCCACGCGCAGGAACGACTGCTCGGCGGCGAAGTTCACGCGGTCGTGGATGTCGAACTCCGGCCGGCCCGTCTTCCGGACCCGGCTGCGGTGCACGTCGGACTTGTCGGCGAGGATGACGGCCGCGGCCACCTCCGACACC
>SIRV01000060.1 GCA_004366195.1 Actinomycetota bacterium | reverse complement strand
CCTCGGCGCCTACGAGTTCGACGCGGGGTACGCCGATCCCGTGCTCGTGACAACCGGCTTGCTCGAGCGGGCTCGGGAGCTCGGGGCCGAGACGCGCTTCGGCCGGCGGGTCGTCGCGCTCGCACCGGACGGCGCCGGCTGGTCGGTGGAGCTCGACGACGGGGGGCGGGTCCCGTGCGATCGGGTGCTCCTCGCCGCCGGGCCGTGGACCCGCCCGCTCGCCGCGATGGTCGGCGCCGACCTCCCGCTCACCGTGGAGCGGCACTACGTCGCCACCTTCGCGTGGGGCGGGACCGAGCGCGTGCCCGCCCACGGCGACCTCCCGAACGGCTACTACTTCCGGCCCGAGGGCGACGAGCTGTTCCTCGTCGGCCCGCTGCAACCGGAGCCGACCGCCGACCCCGACGACTTCCCCGAGGCCCTCTCGCAGGCGGAGGCGACGGAGATGACCGAGCGCGTGGTCCGCCGCGTCCCCGCCCTCGAGCGGGCGGAGGCACGCGGCGGGTGGGCGAGCCTGTACGACGTGAGCCCGGACTGGCAGCCGGTGATCGGCGAGATCGCCCCCGGCGTCTTCGTGGATGCCGGCACGAGCGGTCATGGCTTCAAGCTCGCGCCGGCCCTGGGGCGGCACGTGGCCGGACTCGTGCTCGGGGAGCCCGTCGACCCCAGACTCGAGGAGTTCCACCCCCGGCGCTTCGCCGAGCACCGCGAGCTCGCCGCCGGCTACGGCGAGGCGCGGATCCTCGGCTGAGCGGACCGGGGACCGGCCCCCCGAACGACTCGCCACGCTCACCGAGGCGGCCAGGGCACCGCGGCGTCCCCGAGCGCCTCGATGAGCTCGGCCGCGTTCTTCGGCGCACGCGCGCGGGCGTCGTTGTTGAAGTACGCGTAGCCCTCCAGCCCGCGCGCGTGCGCCTCGCGCAGGAATCCCGCCCAGGGTGCGAGCTCCTCGGCCGAGTAGTCGTGCGCGTACCCGCCCCCGAGCCCGTGGAACCGCACGTACACGAGGTCCCCCGTGACGGTGCGGTCGGCCGGCATGCGGGTCGAGCTCACCGAGACGTGCGCGACGCCGCGCCGGCGCAGCGCCTCGAAGGCCTCCTCCACGAGCCAGGACGGGTGGCGGAACTCGACGGCGTGCCGGGCCCCCTCCGGGAGCAGCGCGAGGAAGCGCTCGAGGAGGGGCACGTCGAGCCGGAGCGAGGGCGGCAGCTGCCAGAGCACCACGCGCAGCGCCGGGCCGAGACCCCGCACGCGCGCCATGAACCGCGAGAGCTCCTCCTCGCACCCCTCGAGGCGCCGCACGTGGGTGATGAGGCGGCTGCCCTTCACCGCGAAGCGGAAGCCCTCGGGGGCGACCTCGCGCCACCGGCGCACCGCCGACTCCGCCGGCAGCCGGTAGAAGGTGGCGTTCAGCTCCACCGTGGGGAAGCGCGTGACGTAGTGCTCGAACCACCGGGATCGCGCCAGCCCCTCGGGGTAGAACGCGCCGGCCCAGTCGTCGTAGGAGAACCCGCTCGTGCCGACGGCGATCGTGCCGGTCACATCCCTACGGTACCCCGCGGAGGTCGGCAAGCGTCGTGGGCCGAACGAGCGCTGACCCGCGCCGGACGGGACCTTCGACCCGGGTCCGGTCGACGCGGCCCGTGCCAGGCTCCTGCCGGGAGGGTGTCGTGCGGTGGCCGTGCGTCCTGCTCGTTCCGCTCCTCCTCGGCGCGGCCTGCGGAGGTGAGGGGGAGATGGCGCGGATGGTGGGACGGGCGGTCGAGCTGCCCGCACCGCGGACCGACGGGCCCATGTCGCTCGAGCGGGCGCTCGCCGAGCGACGCTCGGTCCGCGACTTCACCGACGAGCGGCTCACGCTGGAGGAGCTCGCGCAGCTGCTCTGGGCCGCCCAGGGGATCACCGCCGACTGGGGCGGCAGGACGGCGCCCTCGGCCGGGGCCCTGTACCCGCTCGAGGTCTACGCCGTCACCCCCGGGGGTCTCTACCACTACCTCCCCGACGGTCACCGCGCCGACGTCCTGCGAGCGGACGACCTTCGTCGGCCCCTCGCGGCGGCGGCCCTCGGGCAGTCCGCGGTGGCCGAGGCCCCTGCGGTCCTCGTGATCGCCGCGGTGTTCCGTCGGACCGAGGTGAAGTACGGTGAGCGGGCCGAGCGCTACGTCCACCTCGAGGCCGGCCACGCCGCCCAGAACGTGCTGCTCCAAGCGGTCGCCCTCGGTCTCGGGGGCGTGCCGATCGGCGCCTTCTCCGACCGGGAGGTGCAGCGCGTGCTCGGCCTGCCCGCCGACCACGAGCCCCTCTACCTCATCCCGGTGGGGCACCCCGCGCCGATGTGAGCCTCGGGGGCGGCGTCATCTCCGCCCGCACCCCGAGCAGCCGCACCGGCCGGTCGAGCTCGAACCGCTCGAGCGCCGCGAGGGCCGCTCGCTCGATCTTCCCCGCGTCCAGGGTGGGGGGCGAGACCGGCACGCCGTGGGAATGCGTGTCGAACGGCGCGAACCGCACCTTGACGATGACCCGCACGACGGGGCGCCCCTCCTCGAGCAGGTCCTCGAGGACCTCGCGCGACAGCCGCGAGACCTCGCGCCGGATCTCGGCGGGGTTCGTGAGGTCGCGCTGGTAGGTGCGCTCGCGCCCGCGCCCCTTCGGCACGTACGGCTCGGCGGTCACCGGGGTGTGGTCCTCGCCCGTCGCGAGCGCCCGCAGCCAGGGACCGATCCGGGGGCCGAAGCGCTCGGCGAGCACGCGCTCGTCTGCCCGCGCGAGCTCGGCCACCGTGCGGATCCCCAGCGCCTCCAGCTTGCGTGCGGTCGCGGGCTCGGTCC
>SIRV01000059.1 GCA_004366195.1 Actinomycetota bacterium | reverse complement strand
CGCCACGTGCTCATGAAGGGCCTGGACGAGCGGGGGGTCCTGTTCTTCACCAACCTCGGCAGCCGCAAGGGCCGGGACCTCGCGGAGAACCCGTGGGCGGCCGCGGTGTTCCTCTGGCGCGAGCTCGACCGCCAGGTCTCGCTCGCCGGGCCCGTCGAGCCGGCGACCCGCGAGGAGGCCGAGGCCTACTTCCGCACCCGCCCCCGCGAGGCGCGTCTCGGCGCGTGGGCCTCGCGCCAGAGCGAACCGGTGCGCTCCCGCGCGGAGCTCGAGGCCGCCTACCGGGCCGCGGCCGAGCGCTTCCCCGGCGAGGACGTGCCGCTGCCGCCCCACTGGGGCGGGTTCCGGATCGTGCCGGAGGTCTTCGAGTTCTGGAAGGGCCGGGAACACCGGCTGCACGACCGGTTCCGTTACACGCGCGAGCACGACGGGTGGCGGCTCGTCCGCCTCTACCCGTAGCCCCGTCCCGGCCCGCCCCCGGAGGGCTCACCCCTCGAGCTCGATGGCCACCTCCGGCGGCTGGCGGAGGGAGTTGTGCACCGTGCAGTGCTCGACCACGGCCCGGAGCACCGCCCGACGCTCCTCGGGGAAGCCCGCGGGCAGCCGCACCGCGATCTCGACCCGGCCCACCCGTGCCGGCCGGTCCTCGGCGAAGGCGAAGCCGCAGTCCACGGCGAGCCCCTCCGTCGGCAGACCGTGGCGGCGCAGGAACCGGCCAGCGTAGAAGGCCACGCAGCTCGCGAGGCCGGCCACGAACAGCTCGGTGGGGGTTGGCCCGGCGTCTCCGCCCCCGTCGTCCTTGGTCTGGTCCACGATCAGCTCGTGGCCCCGGATCCGGACCCGGTACCGGTCCCCTCCCTCGTGCTCGACGCGCATCTCGTTCATCGTCTGCTCCCTCCAACACGAGGCTCCCGCCTGGACTTCCCCCGCTCCCGGGCCGAACGGCCGCAGGCGGGCGGGCCGTTCGGTCGGTCGAGCCACCGCGCCCGGCGAGGGCGGTCCCGCGGCGGGACGTTCGGTAAGGTTCCGAGCGCCCGTCGAGCGAAGGAGGATGCCCGTGACGACGCCCGAGGAGCTCCGCACCGCGATCGCCGAGGCCATGCCGCAGGCCGTCGCCGACCTCGAGCGGCTCGTGCGGATCCCCTCCATCGCCTTCGACGGCTACGATCCCACGCCCGTCCGAGCCTCCGCCGAGGCGACGGCCGAGATCCTGGAGGCGGCCGGCTTCGGCGGCGTGCGGCTGATCGAGCTTCCCGGCGGCGTCGACCACCCGGCGGTCTACGGGGAGGTGCCCGGCCCGGCGGGCGCGTCGTCCGTGCTCCTGTATGCGCACCACGACGTCCAGCCGGAGGGACCCCCGGAGCGGTGGACCTCGCCCCCCTTCGAGCCCGTCGTCCGGGACGGTCGCCTCTACGGCCGCGGCTCCTCGGACGACAAGGCGGGGATCGTCGTTCACGCGGCGGCGATGCGAGCCTTCGACGGCCGACCGCCGGTCACGGTGAAGGTGCTCGTCGAGGGCGAGGAGGAGGCCGGGACCCAGCACCTCCCCTTCCTCATCGAGGGGCACCGCGAGCTCCTCGCGGCGGACGTGCTCTGCATCGCCGACGGCGGCAACTGGCGCACCGGCGTGCCGGCGCTCGAGGTCTCGATCCGCGGGGTCGTCGACGTGCGGGTCACCGTCCGCACCGCCGACCTCGCCGTCCACAGCGGCGTGTACGGGGGGCCCGCCCCGGACGCCCTGAGCGCCCTCGCCCGGATCCTCGCGAACCTCCACGACGACTCGGGCGAGGTGGCGATCGCCGGGCTCGCGCGCCTGCCCTGGCACGGGATCGAGGTCGACGAGGCGGAGTTCCGGCGCGATGCGCGACTGCGCCCCGGCGTGAGGCTCCTCGGCCACGGGAGCATCGCCGAGCGCCTCTGGTCCGCACCGGCCGTCTCGGTCCTCGGCATCGACGCGCCGGGGGTGCGGGAGGCCTCGAACCAGCTCGTCCCGGAGGCCCGGGCCAAGGTCAGCCTGCGGATCGCCCCCGGCGAGGACCCCGAGCGGGCCCTTGACCTGCTCACCGAGCACGTCCTCGCCCACGCCCCCTGGGGGGTGGAGGTCCAGGTGGAGCGGGGCGAGGGCGGCGCCGGGATCCGGCTCGGCGACGACGGCCCCGCGTACGCCGCCATGACCCGGGCGATGGAGCTCGCCTACGGCCGACCGCCGGTCCGCACCGGCAGCGGCGGCTCCGTCCCCCTCGTGCCGGTGCTCGCCCGCGCGTTCCCCGAAGCCGAGATCCTGATCTACGGCGCCGCCGACGAGCGGAGCCAGTACCACTCGGTGGACGAGAGCGTGGACCTCGGGGACCTGGAGCGCACGGCCTTGGCCGAGGCCCTGCTCTGGCGGGAGCTCGCCGGGACCTGAGGCGGCTGCGCGGCCGCGGGCGCGCTGCTACCGTGTCAGGTATGGACGAGCGGACCGAGCGGGAGACGGCGATGCAGGCGGAGGTCGTGGGCGGACAGACGCAGCACGGCCAGGCGCAGGCGCAGCGGCCGGAGCCCATGCCCCAGGAGGCCATCACGCACCCGGCCAAGCTCCTGCGCATCGCGAGCATGGTGCGCGAGCTGCTCGACGAGACGCGCCAGGCGTCCCTCGACGAGCCGGGGCGGATCCGGCTCCGGCAGATCTACGAGCGCTCCGTCGGCGAGCTGGAGGACGTCCTCTCCCCCGACCTCAAGGAGGAGCTGGCCTCCCTCGCCCCGCCGATGCAGGGGGTGCCGAGCGAGTCCGAGATCCGCGTGGCCCAGGCGCAGCTGGTCGGCTGGCTCGAGGGTCTCTTCCACGGGATCCAGGCCGCCCTGTTCGCGCAGCAGGCCGCGGCCCGCGCCCAGTTCGAGGAGCTCCGGCGGCGGGGGCTCCCCTCCGCGCAGGCCCAGCAGCCCGAACCGACGAAGCCCGGCCAGTACCTGTAGGCGAGCGCGACCGCGCCCTCAGCGCCCCGCCGTCTCGCCGACGCGTTCCCGCGTGAGGACCTGCGCCAGCATGATGGGGAGGAACGTGATGGCGACGGCCAGGAGCGCGACCACGTTCGTCACCGGCTTGGCACGCGGCCGGAACAGGATGGAGAAGATGTAGATGGGCAGGGTCTGCTGCTGCCCGGCGGTGAAGGTCGTCACGATGATCTCGTCGAAGGAGAGCGCGAAGGACAGGATCGCGCCGGCGAGCACGGCCGTCGCGAGGTTCGGCAGGAGCACGTAGCGGAACGTCTGCCACCCCGAGGCGCCGAGATCGGCCGAAGCCTCGACGATGTTCGGCGACAGCCGGCGGAGCCGCGCCACCACGTTGTTGTACACGATCACGATACAGAACGTGACGTGGCCGATGACGATGGTCCAGAACCCGAAACCGACCCCCGCCAGGGACAGGGTCGAGCGGAGCGCGATCCCCGTCACGATGCCGGGCAGCGCGATCGGCAGGACGACGATGAAGGCCACGGCATCGCGGCCCACGAACCGGGCGCGGTAGACCGCGCCGGCCAGCAGCCCGCCGAGCACGATCGAGACCCCGGTCGAGAGAGCGGCCACCAGGAGCGAGAGCCGCACCGCTCGCCACATGTCCTCGTCGCCGAAGGCCACCGAGAACCACCGCGTCGTGAAGCCGGGCGGCGGGAAGGTGAACGCTGAGGACTGGGTGGTGAACGCGTAGAGAACGATCACGAGGAGCGGGAAATAGAGGAACCCGAACACGAGGGCGGAGGCCAGCTTCAGCCCCGGTCCGGCACGACGCGCCCCCGCTCCGCTCATAGCGCCTCGAACGCCCCCGCGCGCTTCGCGACGACGAGGTAGACCACCATCACGGCCATCGCGACGAAGGTGAAGGCCGCGGCGAGCGGCAGGTTCCCCGCCACCCCTTGCTGCACGTAGACCATCTGCCCCAGGTAGAACTCGGAGGTCCCGAAGATCTGCGGCAGGATGAAGTCGCCGAGGGGGAGCGAGAACGTGAAGATCGACCCCGCGACGAGCCCCGGCTTCGCGAGCGGCAGCACGATGCGCCGGAAGGTCGTCCCCGGCCTCGCGCCGAGGTCGTCGGAGGCCTCGAGGAAGCTCAGGGGGACCCGCTCCAGCGCGGCCTGGACGGGGAGGATCATGTAGGGCAGCCAGAGGTAGACGTAGACGATGAACAGGCTGAACTTCGATTGGACGAGGGTCGGTCCCCCCACCACGGGGGCGCGGAGGATCGCCCGCACCACCCCGTCGAGGTGCAGCCGCTCACTCGGCCACATGAACACCCCCTCACCGGCCATGACCGAGCGCCAGGCCAGGGCCCGGACGAGGTAGCTCGTCCACAGCGGCATGATCACGCCGATGTAGAGGAACGTCTTCATGCGCGGGGACGCGTACCGAGCCATGTAGTACGAGATGGGGAAGGCGAGCAGCGCGCAGGCGATCGAGACCGCCGCCGCCATCCCCACGGTCCGCAGCACGATCTCGTAGTTCGCCGGTTGCCCCAGCTGGGCGAAGGTCGAGAGGGTGAAGCGACGGACGACGAGGCCGGTGAACTCCTCCAGGGACCAGAGGCTGTACAGGACGAGCGAGCCGAGGGAGCCCAGGTACAGCAGCCCCAGCCAGAGGAGCCCGGGGAGCAGCAACAGCAGCAGGCGCACCACCGGGTGCCGGTAGAAGAAGGCGCTCACGCGGAGCGAGAGCGAGCGGGTCTGCGGGACCGAGCTCATCGGCGCGGGCATCCTCCGGCCGAGGGGCACGGGCGCCGGGGCTCGACGCCCCGGCGCCCCATCCCCACGGCACCCTGGACGCGGATCACCGTCCGCCGATCACCGCGACCATGTTCGTGACCCACTCGTAGTAGGGCACGCACTCGGTCGCCGGGTCGTCGTCGAAGCAGTCCGACGACGGGGTCTTCCAGAACTCGATCCGGTCGAAGTTGTCGATCCCGTTGATCTTGCACCCATCGGGACCGAGCAGCTCGTTCCCCTCGCAGGCGGAGGGCACGACCGGGACCGAGCCGAACCACGCCGCCAGGTCGCCCTGGAGCTTCGGGTTCAACGACCACTCCAGCCAGCGGTAGGCGCAGTTCGGGTGCGGCGCCTGCGCGTGCATCATCGTGGTGTCGGCCCAGCCCGTGGCCCCCTCCTCGGGGATCACGCTGTCGATGGGCTGCTCCTCGAAGTACTTCAGGTAGTTCACCTGGAAGGGCCAGGAGGAGCTCACGACGGCCTCGCGGTTGGTGAAGTCCTCCATCTGCACGAACGCGTCGTGCCAGTAGCGGCCGACCAGCTCGCGCTGCTGCCGGAGCAGGTCGATGGCCGCCTCGAACTGCTCGCGGGTGAGCGCGTACGGGTCGGTGATGCCGAGCTCCGGGCGGTGCGCCCGCAGGTACAGGGCGGCGTCGGCGATGTAGATCGCACCGTCGTAGGCCTGCACCCGGCCCTTGTTGCTCTTGCCGTCGGGGAGCGTCATCTCCTCGAAGACGACGTTCCAGCTGGTCGGCGGCTGGTCCCCGAAGACCTCGGTGTTGTACATGAGCACGTTGCTGCCCCACTGGTAGGGCACGCCGTAGTGCTCGAGCTTCCCGTCCCCGTCGGTGTCGACGGTGTGCCACGGCGCCTCCTGCAGGCGCGGGTCGATCGTGTCGTACGACGGGATGAGGTCGATGTTGATCTCCTGGACCGTGCCGCCCTCGATCAGACGCAGGCTCGCGTCACCCGACGCGGTGACGAGGTCGAACTGCCCGGCCCCCTCCTGCATGAGGGCCACCATCTCGTCCGAGGTGTTCGCGACCTTGACGTTGACCTCACACCCCGTGTCCTTCTCGAACTGCGTGACCCAGTCGTAGTTCGGGTCCGTCGAGCCGTCCTCGATGTAGCCAGCCCAGGCGATGATGTTCACCTGGCCCTCACCCTCGCCGAGCTCGGTGATCATGCCGCCTCCGGCTTGGCCGCCGCCGCCGTCGGCACCACCGCCGCCCCCTGCGGCG
>SIRV01000058.1 GCA_004366195.1 Actinomycetota bacterium | reverse complement strand
ACGAGGGTGGTGGGGGCGCGCAACCGGGCGGAATCGCCCGTCCAGCGATCGAGTTCCCCCCATCCTGGGGATGCGCCGAGGCGAACGCGCGCGCTATCGTTCGCGGTCCTCCCACCTCCCCCGCGATCCTCGAAGGAGGTGGTTCGGTTGTTCCTCTCCCCGCACGGGAGCCCGCGCGGCCGCGCGGTCCTCGCCGGGCTCCTCGCGGGCGTCGTCGCCGGCTCGGTGGCCGCAGCGATCGCCCGATCCCCCGCCCCCGTCCCTGAGGTTCGGGCGCGCGTGTTCCACGCCGCGCCGGTGCTCGCCGAGCCCGGCGCGCCCGTCGAGCTGCGCTTCGCCGCCGCCTGCGAGCCGGTCGGAACCCCGGCCTGCGAGGTCCGCTCGGCGACGCTGCACGTGCGCGCGGACGGCGTCTGGCGCGAGGTGCCGGGGACCGTTGAGGGTGGCGAGGCCGCGTTCATCGTCCCCGGGCACCTGGTGGGCGACGACGGCTTCGCGTACTACGCCGAGCTCGTTCCCGAGCGCGGCGCGCCCCTCACCTACCCGCCGAGCGGGCCCGTCCACCCGATCTCGGTGGGCGGCACCGCCGGCTTCGCCCGCGTCCGGCTCCCCTCCGACCTGTCCCTGGAGGATGTCCGGGAGGCCGACGGGCTCGCCCTGTTCCTGCCCTGGGGCTCGGGGCGGGGCGAGGCCGGGCTGGCCGACGCCCACCCCGGCGAGGAGGCCCTCGGCCCCTCCAGTTTCGCCGTCGGACCTGACGGCGCCCTCTACGTGGCCGACTGGGTGAACGGGCGGATCCAGGTCTTCTCCGAGGCGGGGTACCGGGAGCTCCCGGCGCCGGCGCGCACGACCTTGGACCTCGCGGTGGACGGGGCGGGGCGGATCGGGCTCGTCGGCCTCGGGATGGGCGCCAGGGCCTTCCTGCTCGGTCCGGATGGCCGACGCCTGGGGACGTTCCCCGTGCCGCTCGGCGCGCCCGCCCGGATCGCCCCGGCCGTCGACGGCATGCGCGTGGGGATCGGGCCGGGCCAGTGGGTCCCGGTGAGCGGGCCCGGCGGCCGGGCGCTCTCCGCGGCGGACCAGGACGCCGGACGCTCCGGCACGATCGGCGGCGCCGCGTCGCAGGACCTCGCGGAGGACCGGTTCGCGGCGACCTGGCCCACCGGCCGGGGCACCGCCGGGGTGGTCGTCGAGCTCCCGGCGGGCATCCGCGTCGGCGTGGAGTACTTCGTTCGCCCGCTCCACGACGGCGGGGCGCTGATCGCCCGCGGCCTGTGGAGCGACGAGCGGATGGCGGTCGGCCTCTTCCGCTTCTCCGCGAACGGCGAGCTCGAGGGGCTCTCGCTCCTCCCCGAGCCCTCCACCCGCATGGACGCCCGCTTCTCCACCGTCCGGTTCCGTCCGCCGAACCAGGTCCTGGTGGCCCGCGACCGGGCGGACGGGATCGCCATCGAGCGCTTCGAGGTGATGCCATGACCACGCATGGGAACCGCTGGGCCGCGCTCGCGGTCTCGTTCGTCGTGGGGATGCTCGCGACGCAGCTGCTCGTCGGCCTGGCGACCGCCGTCGCCGGGACCTGGTCCGACGCCAACTGCACCGGCACGAGCTCGTCGCTCTCGATCTGGAAGCGGTCCCAGGCCAAGAGCTACGCCCAGCCCGCGGACCGCGAGGGCTACGAGTGGGGCGGCGGCTGCTACAAGCTGAACGACGTCGACGACACGCCGAACGCGCCGGACAGCGGCGGGGAGGGGGCGGACTGCTCGGGCCTCGTGTTCAAGACCTGGGCGCTCCCCGCGACCTACGGGGCCTCCGGCTTCCGGTACCACGATCACGAGCGCGAGATCCACGGCCCGTACAGCACGGCGGACTTCGCCTCGCCCTGCCCCTCCTGCCCGTTCAAGCTCCTCTCGAGCAAGAGCTACAAGGCGACCACGTACATGGACGCGTTCGTGTACCGCAGCCCGAGCGGCGGCCACATCGGGATGATCTACGCGGAGGGCTCCGGCGGGCTCGACCTCATCGTCGAGGCCAAGAGCGACGCGCTCGGGACGCGGATCAACTGGACCGACTACCGGCAGCAGTCGGCCTACAAGCCGGTGGCGCGCAAGGACTGGACCCCGGAGTGCTACCCCCAGTGCTTGGTGTGATGGGGGGACGGCACGCTCGAGCGCTCCGGCTCGGGGCGGCGGCGCTCGGTGCGATCCTCGCGCTGAGCGCCTGCCGCTCCCCCTCGCCGACCGAGCGGCCTCCGCAGCGGTCGGTTCGCACCGACGCGTTCGCCCTCTGGCCGGAGGAGACCCCGACCGAGGCCGCGCAGGCCGCTCGCCGCCTGGCTGCCGGGCGGGACCCATGGCGGGGCGATCCCGTGGCGACGGCGCTCGCCTTCGCGCGGGAGGTCCTGGGCTGGGAAGCCGCGGCCGCGGGGTCAGCCCGGGAGCAGCCCGGCGGGCTCACGGTCGTCGAGGTCTCGCGCGAGCCCGGCGGTCCGAGCGTGAGCGTCCGGCTCTCGCGACTCGTGGCGGATCGCTGGTGGAGCGTCTACAACGCCTGGGGAAGCCCGGAGCACGACCCTTCGGTGGCGGTCCGTGGTTCCCGCGTGACCGTCCGGTTCGCGATGGAGGACGCCGCGTCGGCCCTCGTCGTGGTCGAGTTCGGAGAGGTGCGCCGGAGCGCGATCGTGCGGCGTCCGGGACCCGTCCGGCTCGACCTCGGCGCCGTTCCCGCCGAGCCGGGGTTCTTCCTCGTCCTCTTGCGCGATCGGGCGGGGCGGGTCTTCGACGCCGTCTCATCGCCCCTCGCCCCGGGGCCGACGGCGGCCGGGTAGCGCCGCAGGCTTGGTACGATTCGGGGCGACACGGTGGCCGTAGCTCAATCGGTGAGAGCACCAGGTTGTGGTCCTGGGG
>SIRV01000057.1 GCA_004366195.1 Actinomycetota bacterium | reverse complement strand
CGGCGACGAGCGCGAAGACCGTGCGAATCGCGTGGGGGGCCTGGGAGGTCATCCAGATCGTGACCTGGCCGGTGGCGGGGTCCACGTCGGCCACGCACCCGCAGGTCTCCAGGGGCGCCGGGTGGCACCGGGGGTAGTGGGTGTCGAGCGAGACGACGACGTCGGCCTCGGCGAAGGCGCGGTCGGTGGCCTCGGCGTCGCCGGTCTCCCAGTCGTAGATGTGGTTGTCGCGCTTACCCTCCTTGTCCGTGCGGATCACCGGGGCGTCGGGCTGGAGCGCGCGCTGCGGCGTGACGATCGGCTCGAGCGGCTCGTAGTCGACGTCGATGAGCTCGAGGGCGTCCTTGGCGATGTAGGGGTCCTCGGCGATGACCGCCGCCACCTCCTGGCCCTGGAAGCGCACCTTGTCGGTCGCGAGCACGGCCTGGGTGTCGTAGGAGAGCGTGGGCATCCACGCCAGGTTGTGCTGGGCCAGCAGCTCGCCGGTCACGACGGCGACGACGCCGGGCAGGGCCTGCGCGCGCGAGGTGTCGATCCCCCGGATGTTGGCGTGCGCGTACGGGCTGCGCAGGATGGCCATGTGGAGCATGCCGGGCAGCTTCACGTCGTCGACGTACGTGCCCCTGCCCCGGATGAAGCGGTCGTCCTCCACGCGGCGGACCCGGTGGCCGATGCCGCGGATCTCCTGGGTCTGTGCCATCGATCCTCCCCTCAGGCGGCCGGCTCGTCGGCTCCGGCCCCCGCCTTCGAGGCGGCCGCGGCCTGGATCGCCTTCACGATGTTCATGTAGCCCGTGCAGCGGCAGATGTTGCCGGAGATCGCGAAGCGGACCTCCTCCTCGCTGGGGGCGGGGTTCCGCTCGATGAGGGCGGCGCCGACGAGCATCATGCCCGGCGTGCAGTACCCGCACTGCAGCCCGTGATGCTCCTTGAAGGCGGCCTGGATGGGGTGCAGCTCGCCGCCGGAGGCCAGCCCCTCGACGGTGGTGATGCTGCGCCCGTCGGCCTGGACGCCGAAGAGCGTGCAGGACTTGACCGGCACGCCGTCGAGGAGCACGGTGCAGGCGCCGCAGCTCGTGGTGTCGCAGCCGATGTGGGTGCCGGTCAGGCCGAAGGTCTCGCGGATCAGGTGCACGAGCAGCATCCGCGGCTCCACGTCGGCGGTGCGGGGGGCCCCGTTGACGGTGACCGTGATCTCCATGTGTCCTCCTCGTCCGACCCGCCTCAGGCGGCGGCCATCTCCCGGGCGCGGGCGAGCCCGCGACGCACGTACACGTCGACGACGTGGCGCTTGTACTCGGCCGAGCCGCGCACGTCGGAGACGGGGTGCGCGGCGGCCGCCGCGAGGCGCGCGGCCTCGGCGAAGGCCTCGTCCGTCGGCTCCGCCCCGGCCAGGGCCTCCTCGGCCTCCGTGGCCTCCAGGTTGGTGAGCCCGACGCTCGTCAGGCCGATGCCGGCGCGGGCGATCCGACCGTCGCGGAGGGTGAGCGCCACGGCGACCCCCACCGTCGCCCAGTCGCCCACCTTCCGCTCCTGCTTCAGGTAGGTGCCGCCGGAGCTCGGCTCGGCGGCGGGGACCACGATCTCGGTGAGCATCTCGTCGGGCCGGATCTGGGTGGTGAAGGTGTCGACGAGGAACTCGCGCAGCGGCAGCTCGCGCGAGCCCCCGCTGCTGCGCAGGACGACGGTGGCGCCGAGCGCGAGCATGACCGAGGCGAGGTCGCCGGCGGGGTCGGCGTGCGCGATCGAGCCCCCGATCGTCCCGAGGTTCCGCACGAGCGGATCGGCGATCTGGGGCGCGGCCGCCGCGATCGTCGGGTACCTCGAGCGGATGAGCTCCGAGGTCTCGAGCGCGTGATGGCGCACGAGCGCGCCGATCCGCAGGGCGCCGTCCCGCTCCTCGATACCGTCGAGGCCGGGGACCCGGTTCACGTCGACGAGATGCCCCGGGTAGGCGAAGCGGAGCTTCATCATGGGGATGAGGCTCTGCCCGCCGGCCAAGACCTTCGCGTCCTCACCGTAGGTGGCGAGGAGCGAGAGCGCCTCGTCCAGGGTCTCGGCCCGGTGGTACTCGAAGCGCGAGGGCAGCATGCGACGCTCCCTTCTCTCCTAGGGACCCATCGAGAGGTCGTGCGGCCGGACGAGCCCGTACGGGTACGGCGGCGCCGGGCGGGCCGCGGATGTGCGGACGGCGGTTCGGCGTACCGGTTCCATCCGGTCTCCGGACGCCACGGATGCGGCGTGAGGGCACGATTATGGGGGAGTCCGGGTGGACCGGCAAATCCGAGTCCCGCCGTCCGGAATGCGGCGTCGGGCCGGGACTCAGGCGCGGACGCGGAGCTCGGCGAGACCCCGGAGCACGTAGCCGGGCTTCCAGCGCGGCTCTTCCGCGAGCTCGAGGCCCGGCAGGCGCTCGAGGATCGTGCCGAACGAGACCTGGAGCTCCTGGCGGCCGAGGGGCGCTCCCAGGCAGAAGTGGATGCCCGCGCCGAACGTGAGATGGGGGTTCGGCTCGCGCGAGAGGTCGAGCTCGTCGGGCCGGTCGAAGGCCGCGGGGTCGCGGTTGGCCGAGGCGAACAGCAAGCCGAGCTCGGCACCGCGGGGGATCTCGACGCCGTGGAGCTCGAAGCCCTCGAGGACCCAGCGCTCGAACATCGGGGCCGGGGTGTCGTAGCGCAGGAGCTCGTCGACGGCGGTGGGGAGCAGCGAGCGGTCCTCGCGCAGCCGGCGGAGCGCGTCGGGGTTGCGGAACAGCGTCCACCACGCGATGCCGGTGGCGTTCACCGTGGCCTCGTGCCCGGCGTTCAGCAGGAGCACGCAGGTGCCGACGAGCTCGCTCTCCGACAGGCGCTCGCCCTCGTCGAGGACCTGCGCGAGCTGGGAGATCAGGTCCTCGCCGGGCCGCCGTCGCCGCTCGGCGAGCAGGGCCCGGAGGTAGTCGGCGAACTCGATGCTCGCCCGGACCGCGTCGCGCTGCATCTCGAGGGACGGGTTGAGCTCGTACATCTTGCAGATATCGGCCGACCAGGGCCGGAGGCGGTGGCGGTCCTCCTCGGGGATCCCCAGCATGTCGGCGATCACGGTGACCGGCAGCGGCTCGGCGAGCTCCGCGAGGAGGTCGAACTCGCCCGCGCCGGCCACCCGGTCCACCAGCCCGTCCATGATGGCCTGGACGCGGGGCCGCAGGCCCTCGACGTAGCGGGGCGTGAAGGCCTTGGAGACGAGGCGGCGGACCCGCGTGTGGTCCGGCGGCTCCATGTCGAGGATCCCCGCGTTGATGAGGTCCCAGAAGGGGTCGTGCCACGCCGGCGGCTCGGGCCGCCCCATCTCCGCGTGCGTGGCCACGTGGAGGTAGGTCCGGCCGAACCGGCGGTCGCGGAGGAGCGCGCTCACGTCCTCGTACCGAGAGATCAGGTAGTGGTCGGTCGCCTCGTCGTACAGGACGGGGGCGCGCTCGCGGAGCTCGGCGTAGACGGGGTAGGGGTCGGCGATGAAGGCGGGGTCGTCGGGACGGAACCCGATCTCCGCAGCGGTCGCGGTCATGGCACGGGAGTGTAGGGGCGCCGGCCGTCGACGGCCACGTCGGTCAGCCGCGGAGGCCGGCGAGCAGGCCCTCGTGGGCCGCGAGGTACGCGTCGAGGAGCTCCCGCGCGAGGGCCTCCGAGCCCACGAGGGGGTGGACGGAGAGGGCCTCGAGCGCCTTGGCGTACGAGCCCTCCACCGCCGCCTCCACGGTGAGGCGCTCGTACGCCTTGAGGGGCTCGACGAGCTCGAGCGCGTGGGGTGGCAGGTGGCCCTGGGCGATGGGGTGCGCGCCGTGGTGGTCGACCATGCAGGTCACCTCGACCACGTCGTCGTCGCGGAGGTCGGGGATGGCCCCGCGGTTGCGCGCGTTCACGATGAGCGGCATCCGGAGCCGTCGCACGCCGGCCACCATGACGGCGGTGGCGAGCCCCTCGTATCCGTCGCCCTCGAACATCTGCGCCGGCGGCTCGGCGATCACGTCCTCGGCCACGGGCTCGCCGCGCTCGCGCGCGAAGTAGGTCTCGTGGCGGGTCTCGATCGTGCGCTCCCAGGCCTCGCGCGCGCCCTCCAGGTCCCCGGCGGCGACGAGGCGCGTGAGCTCCGGCCAGAGGCGCTCGGCGAGGCGCGCGATCTGCTCCCCCCGGGAGCTCCCCGACGCCAGGATGTTCCGGACCGCCTGCTCGCGCGAGTAGAAGAAGTACAGGTACTCCATGGGCAGCATGCCGATCTCCCGGACGAGCTCGGGGGAGAACAGGCGCCAGGAGGCGTCCAGGCGCTGCAGCTCCTCGTAGCGCTCGAGCACCTCGTGGAGACGGTCCCGGCCCTCGACCAGCACCCGGTGGATCCACCCGGCGTGGTTGAGCCCCGCGTAGTCGGCGTGGAGCTCGTCTGGGGGCACGCCGAGGAGCTCGGCGACGCTCCGCTTCATCTCGATCGGGCCGTCGCACACCCCGACGGCCCGGACGTCGGTGTGGTCGGACAGGGCCTGGACGACGATCCCGACGGGGTTCGTGAAGTTGACGAGCACGGCCTCCGGGGCGACCTCCCGGATCAGCTCCGCGTACCGGAGCATCGCCGGGATCGTGCGCAGGGCCATGGCGAAGCCCGCCGGCCCCGTCGTCTCCTGGCCGAGGACGCCGTGGTCGAGGGCGATCCGCTCGTCGAGCGCCCGGGCCCGCTCGCCCCCGACCCGGATGGCCGAGAACACGAACCGCGAGCCCTCGAGCGCGGCGCGGGGATCGTCCTCGGCGCGGACCGCGAACCCCGCCCCCCAGCCCCGGCACAGGTGCGAGCCGAGCGTGGCCATCGTGCGGAGGCGCTCGGGGTCGACGTCGTGGAGCACGACCTCGGTGAGACCGAGCTCGCGCTGGCGGTCGGCGAGGCCGTGGAGCACGAAGGGCGTCCGCATCCCGGTCCCCAGCAGCGTCATCCTCATGGCCTTCCTCCTTGCGGCGGTGGGAGCTCGAGGCCGCGACGGGCCGCGAGCTCGCGGAGCTCATCCTCGCGCGGGCAGCCGCGGTAGCCGCCGAGGTCCGCGACGGCGCGGGCCCCGCAGATCGTGCCGAGGCGCAGGCAGGCCTCGAGGGGCATCCCGGCGAGCCAGCCCCGGAGGAACCCGGCGTTGAAGCAGTCGCCCGCGCCCGTGGCGTCGACGACCTCGGTCGGCTCGGCCTCCACCTCGCGCACGTCGGAGCCGGCGACGGCGAGCGCCCCACGGGCGCCGAGCTTCAGCACCGCGACGGGGACGAGCTCGCCGAGCCGCTCCGCCGCGCGACGCGGGTCCGCCTCGGAGGTCATCGCGCACGCCTCGTCCGCGTTGGCGAAGACGATGTCGGCCCCGGCGAGCAGGTGGGCGAGCTCCGCCTCCGCCTCCCACCACCGGCCGCCCCAGGCGTCGAGCGACACCGTCATGCCCCGCGCCTTCGCGACGCGCACGAGGTCCTCGTGCTCCTTGCCGGCGTAGGTGTGGAAGTGGCGGGCGGGGATCCGCTCCATGACGGCCCGCGCGTGCGCGAGGAGCTCCGCGTCGTCGGCCTCCGTCGCCCCGTAGTACGTGACGAAGCCCCGATCGGCGTCGCGGTTGAGCGCGACCGAGACGAAGGGCATCGGCCGGTCGCGGACGAGGAGG
>SIRV01000056.1 GCA_004366195.1 Actinomycetota bacterium | reverse complement strand
CTCGGACCTCGAGGTCGGGGTGGACGGGACGAAGACCGAGCGCGCCCGGGCCGTCGGGAGGCTGATCGCGGAGCGCGCCAAGGCGGCCGGCATCGAGCGGGCGGTGTTCGACCGCGGGGGCCGCCGGTACCACGGCCGGGTGGCGGCCGTGGCCGAGGGCGCCAGGGAGGAAGGGCTCAGGATCTGATGCGTAGGTACGACACCCAGGGCGAGAAGAGCATCTACGAGGAGCGCGTGATCTCCATCAACCGCGTCGCGAAGGTCGTGAAGGGCGGTCGGCGCTTCTCGTTCGCCGCGCTCGTGGTGGTGGGCGACGGGGCCGGCCGGGTCGGGCTCGGCTACGGCAAGGCCAAGGAGGTGCCGGCGGCCATCGCCAAGGGTGTCGAGGAGGCCAAGCGCAAGATGATCGAGGTGCCGATGATGGGCACCACCATCCCCCACGAGGTCATCGGCGAGGACGGCGCCGGCGTCGTGCTGCTCAAGCCGGCCGCGCCGGGCACCGGCGTGATCGCCGGCGGGCCGGTGCGCGCCCTCGTGGAGTGCGCCGGCATCAAGGACATCCTCAGCAAGTCCCTGGGGTCCTCGAATCCCATCAACATCGTGAAGGCCGCCATGGACGGCCTACGGCAGCTCAAGCGTCCCGAGGAGGTCGCCCGGGTGCGCGGCCGCGACGTGCACCAGGTGGCCCCCAAGCCGATGCTGGAGGCGGTGGCCGCTGCCCGTGAGCGCCTGGCGGCGACCCGGGCGGCGAAGCTCGCGGAGGTCTACGCCGACCAGGCCGAGCGCGAGCAGGCCCCCGACCGGCGCGAGCGCCAGGGCGCCCGACGGGGAGGTCGACGGTGAGCAGGAAGCTGAAGGTCACCCAGGTCCGCAGCGTGATCGACCGGCCGCGGGACCAGAAGGACACGGTGCGCCGGCTCGGGCTCCACCGCATCAACGACACCGTCATCAAGGAGGACCGCCCCGAGATCCGCGGCATGATCGCCAAGGTCCGGCACCTGGTCCGCGTGGAGGAGGTCGAGGAGGCGTGAAGCTCCACCACCTGAAGCCGGCCCCGGGCGCGAAGCGCGATCGCAAGCGCGTCGGCCGCGGTCGCGCGGGCGTGCGGGGCAAGACCGCCGGGCGCGGGACGAAGGGCTACCTCGCCCGGCACAACCCGAAACTGGGCTTCGAGGGTGGCCAGATGCCGCTCTCGCGCCGGGTGCCGAAGCTCAAGGGGTTCAAGAACCCCAGCCGCGTCGAGTACGCGGTGGTGAACGTCGAGACCCTGGGGAAGGTCTTCGCCGAGGCGGGCGAGGTCGACCCCCAGGCCCTGCTCGCCCACGGCCTGGTCCGCAAGGGGCGGCCGGTGAAGGTGCTCGGCCGGGGCGAGCTCGGGGTGGCGCTCACCGTCCGGGCGCACGCGTTCTCGGAGACGGCCAGGCGCAAGATCGAGGAGGCCGGGGGGCGGGCGGAGGTCCTCGCGGGGTAGGATAGGGGCCCGTGCTCAGAGCCTTCGTCAACGCGTTCAAGGTCCCCGATCTCCGCAAGAAGATCCTCTTCACGCTCGGCATCATCGCGCTGTACCGGTTCGGCTCCCACGTCCCGGTCCCCGTCGTGGACATCGCGATCCTCAAGCGGGAGATGGAGCGCCAGGGCGCCACGGGGTTCCTCGCCTTCATCGACCTCTTCTCGGGAGGCGCGCTCACCCGGATGGCGGTGTTCGGGCTGGGGATCATGCCCTACATCACGAGCTCCATCATCATGCAGCTGCTCACCGTGGTGATCCCCAAGCTCGAGCGCTGGCAGAAGCAGGGCGAGCAGGGGATCAAGAAGATCAACCAGTGGACGCGCTACGTCACCGTGGTCCTGGCGCTGCTCCAGTCCACCGGTCTCGTGTTCCTGTTCCACTCGCCGAACGCGCAGCAAGGCCTGGGGGTGGACATCTTCCCGCCCGGCACGTTCACCCCGCCGAACGTGGCGCTCATCGTGCTCATCATGACCGCCGGCACCGCGACGATCATGTGGATGGGCGAGCTCATCACCCAGCGCGGGATCGGCAACGGGATGTCGCTGCTCATCTTCACCAGCGTGATCTCCCGGCTGCCGCAGGAGGGGCGCGCCATCTTCGTGTCGGGCGGCGCCGTCCGCTTCACCCTCGTCCTGCTCATGGGCCTCGCCCTGATCGTGGGCGTGATCTTCCTCGAGCAGGGCCAGCGCCGGATCCCCGTCCAGTACGCGAAGCGGATCGTCGGGCGCCGGATGACGACGGGGGGCAGCACCTACATCCCGCTGAAGGTGAACCAGGCGGGTGTCATCCCCATCATCTTCGCGAGCTCGCTCCTGTACTTCCCGACCCTCGTGGCGAGCATCTACCACGCGGCGTGGTTCCAGAGCTTCGTGAACAACTACGTGAACAACCAGCGCTCGATCGTCTACATGACGATCTACGGCCTGCTCGTCGTGTTCTTCGCCTACTTCTACACGGCGATCGCCTTCAACCCGGTGGATACCGCCGACAACCTGCGCAAGTACGGGGGGTTCATCCCCGGGATCCGGCCGGGGCCGCCGACGGCCGAGTACCTCTCCTACGTCCTCACGCGGATCACGCTGCCGGGGTCGATCTACCTCGCGGCCATCGCCCTGCTGCCGTCGCTCGTGTTCGCCTTCTGGGTGATCCAGCAGTTCCCCTTCGGCGGCACGTCGCTCCTGATCACGGTCGGCGTCGCGCTGGAGACGATGAAGCAGCTCGAGTCCCAGCTGCTGATGCGCCACTACGAGGGCTTCCTGAAGTAGGTCGTCATGCGCATCGTGCTACTGGGACCGCCGGGGGCCGGGAAGGGGACGCAGGCCAAGCGCCTCGCCGACCGGTACGGGCTCCCGGTCATCGGGACCGGCGACATCTTCCGCGACCACGTCGCCCGCGGGACCCCTCTCGGCCTGCGGGCCAAGGAGTACATGGACCGCGGCGACTACGTCCCGGACGAGATCGCGGTCTCCATGGTGCTCGGCCGCCTGAAGGAGCCGGACTGCCGCGTGGGGTTCATCCTCGACGGGTTCCCCCGCACGGTCCCGCAGGCCCAGGCCCTGGAGCGGGCGCTCACCGAGGCCGGGACCCCGCTCGACGCCGTCCTGAACTTCAAGGTGAGCGACGAGATGGTCGTGAAGCGCCTCACGAACCGCCTCGTGTGCTCCTCCTGCGGGCGGCCGTACAACCTGGCCTTCAAGCCGCCCCGGGTCGAGGGTGTCTGCGACGTCTGCGGGGGCCGGCTCACGCTCCGCTCCGACGACGACGAGGCGACGATCCTCCGGCGCCTGGAGGTCTACCGGCGCGAAACCGAGCCCCTCGTCCTGTACTTCTGGGAGCGCGGGCTGCTCCGCGACATCGACGCCGAGGCGCCCGAGCAGGTCGTCTTCGACCGGACGGTGGAGGCCCTCTCGGACCTCCTGGATGTGGACGGGTGATCGTCTACAAGTCCCCGGCCGAGATCGAGAAGATGCGCCGCGCCGGGCGGATCGTCGCCGGCACGATCCGGGCCGTGCTCCGAGCCGTGGCGCCCGGGCGGACCACGAAGGACCTGGACCGGGTCGCCGAGTCCTACATCCGCGAGCAGGGGGCGACGCCCTCGTTCCTCGGCTACGGCAACCCGCCGTTCCCCGCCTCCATCTGCACCTCGCTGAACGACGAGATCGTCCACGGCATCCCCTCCCCCAAGCGCGTCCTGCGGGAGGGCGACCTCCTGTCCCTCGACTTCGGGGCCATCTGGGAGGGCTACCACGCCGACGCCGCCGTCACGGTGTTCGTGGGCGACCCGCCCTCCGACGAGGCCGAGAAGCTGGTGCGGGTCACGCGCGAGGCCCTGGAGGCGGGGATCGCCCAGATCCGGCCCGGAGGGCGTCTGTCGGACATCTCCCACGCCATCGAGCAGACGGCCCTGGGGGCGGGGTTCCAGGTCGTGCGGGAGTACGTGGGGCACGGCATCGGACGCCGCCTCCACGAGGACCCCCAGATCCCGAACTACGGGCCGCCGGGCCGGGGGCCCGAGCTCCGGCCGGGCCTGGTGATCGCGGTCGAGCCGATGGTGAACGCCGGGGGGTGGGAGACGGTGCTCCGGGCCGACCAGTGGACGGTGGCGACGGCCGACGGCTCCCTCTCGGCCCACTTCGAGCACACCATCGCCGTGACGGAGGACGGCCACGAGGTCCTCACGGTCCTGGACTGACCCCCCGCCGGGGTCTCGCCGATGGGGGTGACGGGCCCTGCGGCCGGCCCGTATACTGACGTGCCGCCCCCAGCCGGGGGTGGGTTCGGCTCGTCCGTGGACGGGTCGAGCACGTCCGAGCGCGAGGCGAGATCCGGGAGTTGCCCAAGAAGGACGCGATCGAGGTCGAGGGAACGGTCACCGAGCCGCTCCCGAACGCCATGTTCCGGGTCGAGCTCGACAACGGACACAAGGTGCTCGCGCACATCTCGGGGAAGATGCGGATGCACTACATCCGGATCCTCCCCGGGGACCGGGTGCTGGTGGAGCTGTCGCCGTACGATCTCTCGCGCGGCAGGATCGTCTACCGGTACAAGTGAACGGGCCGGGTGGCCCGGGGGAGGGAGCAGGGAAGCGATGAAGGTCCGACCGTCGGTGAAGAAGATCTGCGACCGGTGCAAGGTCATCCGCCGGCGCGGCCAGATCCGCGTGATCTGCTCGAACCCCCGGCACAAGCAGCGGCAGGGTTAGGAGGAGCGGGATGGCACGCATCGCCGGCGTCGACCTGCCCCGCGAGAAGCGGGTGGACATCGCCCTGCGCTACATCTACGGGGTCGGCCCGACCCGGGCGAGCCACATCGTGGCCACGCTCGGGATCGATCCGGCCACCCGGGTCCGCGACCTCTCCGAGGAGGAGGTCAGCAGGATCAGGGAGTTCATCGACCGCGAGTACAAGGTCGAGGGCGACCTGCGGCGCGAGGTGGCCCAGGACATCAAGCGGAAGATCGAGATCGGCTGCTACCAGGGGATCCGGCACCGCCGAAGCCTCCCGGTGCGCGGCCAGCGCACGCACACGAACGCGCGCACCCGCAAGGGGCCGCGCAAGACGGTGGCGGGGAAGAAGAAGGCCGGGAAGAAGTAGGGGAGCTATGGCGAAGCCGAAGGCCAAGAAGGTCCGGAAGAAGGAGAAGAAGAACGTCGTCCACGGGCAGGCGCACATCAAGTCGACGTTCAACAACACCATCGTCACCATCACGGACCTGCAGGGCAACACGATCGCCTGGGCGAGCGCGGGCAACGTGGGCTTCAAGGGCTCGCGCAAGTCGACGCCCTTCGCCGCTCAGCTGGCGGCGGAAGCCGCGGCACGCCGGGCCCAGGAGCACGGCCTGCAGAAGGTGGACGTGTTCGTGAAGGGGCCGGGCGCGGGTCGCGAGACCGCCATCCGTTCGCTCGCGGCCGCCGGCCTGGAGGTGGCCGGGATCCAGGACGTGACGCCGGTGCCGCACAACGGGTGCCGGCCGAAGAAGCGTCGGCGCGTCTGAGCGCCGACGGGCCCGCCGCGGGGCGGGCCCGGGATCGGTGGGGCAGGAGTGGATGATCCCCCACCGGAGGAGGGTGCCGTGTTCATCGTCGCGAGACCGCAGATCACCGAGGAGCCCGTCACGCCGACGCGCTCCCGGTTCATCGTCGAGCCCCTGGAGCCGGGGTTCGGCTACACGATCGGCAACGCGCTCCGCCGCACGCTGCTGTCCTCGATCCCCGGGGCGGCCATCAGCTCGGTGCGGATCGAGGGCGTGCTGCACGAGTTCTCGACCATCCCCAAGGTGACCGAGGACGTCACCGACATCATCCTGAACCTGAAGGAGCTCGTGATCCGCAGCGAGGTCGACGAGCCCGTGACCATGTACCTCAAGGCCAAGGGGCCGGGGGAGGTCACGGCCGGCGACATCGCGCCCCCCGCCGGGGTGGAGATCCTCAACCCCGATCTCCACATCGCCACGATCGGCAAGGGCGGGACGCTGGAGATGGAGATGACGGTCGAGCGGGGCGTCGGCTACCGGACGGCGGAGAAGAACAAGAAGCCCCGGGACCCGATCGGGGTCATCCCCGTGGACTCGCTCTTCTCGCCGGTGCGGAAGGTGAGCTACGCGGTGGAGAACACCCGGGTCGAGCAGATGACCGACCGGGACAAGCTGATCCTCGACGTGGAGACCGACGGCTCGATCAGCCCTCGGGAGGCCGTGGCCTCGGCCGGCGGGACCCTGCTCGAGCTCGTCCAGCTGTTCAGCGAGCTCGCCGAGGCGCCCTCGATGCAGGTCGGCCCGGCCGAGGAGGAGGCCGTCCCCTCCGACTACCAGATCACGGTGGAGGAGCTGAACCTCTCGGTCCGGTCGTACAACTGCCTGAAGCGCGAGGGCATCAACACCGTCGGCGACCTCGTCCAGAAGACCGAGGCCGAGCTCATGGACATCCGGAACTTCGGCCAGAAGTCGATCGACGAGGTCAAGGCCAAGCTCGCCGAGCTCGGCCTGTCGCTGCGGGAGGAGTGAGCGGATGCCCAAGCCGAAGAAGGGCCCGCGCCTCGGCTCTGGCCCCGCCCACCAGCGGCTGATGCTGAACACGCTGGCGGCGCAGCTGTTCGTGCACGAGCGGATCAACACCACGGAGGCCAAGGCGAAGGCGCTGCGGCCGGTGGCCGAGCGGATGATCACGTTCGCCAAGCGGGGAGACCTCGCCGCCCGGCGCGAGGTCCTGAAGGACATCCCCGACCGGGACGTGGTCCACAAGCTCTTCGCCGAGATCGCGCCGCGGTACGCGGACCGTCCGGGCGGGTACACCAGGATCCTGAAGCTCGGGCCGCGCAAGGGCGACGGGGCGCCCATGGCCGTCATCGAGCTCGTCGAGGCCGAGTAGCGGCGTCGCGGGCCCGGCCGGAACCCTTTGGACGGCCGTCGCCGTCCAAAGGGACGATGCGGGGTCCGCGCTGGTTCGGGTTCGTGGTGGCCGCCCTCCTGGCGGCGAGCTGCGTGCGGCAGGGCGGGGGCGCCGACGGCTCCTCGCCGGCCGACGCGCTCGACGGCCGGGACTTCGTGTCCACCCGGGTGCTGGAGGGCGGCGAGGAACGGCGCCTCGTCCCAGGTACCCGGATCGAGCTCTCGTTCTCCCACGGCGAGCTCTCGGCCAGGGCCGGCTGCAACATCATCGGCGCCGGATACCGGGTGGAGGACGGGGTGCTGCGGCTGGTGGGGGACGCGAGCATGACCGAGATGGGGTGCGACCCCGAGCGGCACGAGCAGGACGCCTGGCTCGCGGGCTTCCTGGGGAGCGCGCCCCGGGTGGAGCTCGAGGGGCCGAGGCTCACGCTCTCGACCGGGGGGACGGAGATCCGGCTCCTCGACCGCGAGGTGGCCGAGCCGGATCTGCCCCTCGCCGGCACGGCGTGGGTGCTGGAGACGATCGTCGAGGAGGGGGTGGCCTCGAGCGTGCCGACCGGGCTGGAGGCCACGCTCGGGATCCGGGACGGCCGGATCGGGGGCTTCGACGGCTGCAACGAGTGGGGCGCCCGCCTGATCTCCTCCGAGGGTGGCGTGCTCGTGCTCGGCCGGGTGTCGCAGACCACGATCGCCTGCACCGGGGCGGCGGCCGAGCTGGAGCGGGACGTCATGGCCGTGGTCGGCGCCGGGCGGATCGCCTACGAGATCGACGGCTCGACGCTCGTGCTCCGGGACGACCGACGGGAGCTGCACTTCCGCGGCGAGCCGGCGACGGCGGGCTGAGGCCATACTTCCGGCGTGTCGCGCATCCTCCGGCTCACGCTCGCCTACGACGGGACGGACTTCCGGGGCTTCGCCCGCCAGCGGGACCAGCGGACCGTCCAGGGGGTGCTGGAGGCGGCCCTGGGGCGCGTGCTCGGGGACGTCCCGCGCCTCTCGGTGGCCGGACGGACGGACGCGGGGGTCCACGCCCGCGGCCAGGTGGTGTCCTTCGCGGCCGAGGTCGAGCCGGCCAGGCTGCAGCGGGCGCTGAACGCGCTCCTCGCGCCGGAGGTCGTCGTCTGGGACGCGCGGTGGGCCCCACCGGGCTTCGACGCTCGGCGCTCGGCCTCCGCCCGCGAGTACCGGTACCGGATCGACCTCGCCCCGTGGCCGGACCCCTTCACCGCGCGGTACGTGTGGCACCGACCGGGCGAGCTCTCGCTGCCGCGGATGCGGGAGGCGGCCCGTCACCTCGTCGGGGAGCACGACTTCGCCTCCTTCGGTCGGCCCCACCGGCCGGGCGGCGCGACCGTCCGGCGCCTGGAGCGGATCGCGGTCTCGCGACGGGGGGACCGGCTGGAGATCGCGGTGCGGGGCAACGCGTTCCTGCACCAGATGGTGCGCTCCATCGTGGGGACCCTGGTGCGGGTGGGGGAGGGACGGATGACGCCCGAGGACGTCGCCGCCGCGCTGGAGGCCCGCGACCGGGCGGCCGCCGGTCCGGTCGCCCCGCCCCACGGGCTCACCCTGGAGCGGGTCGTGTACGGCCGGCGCGACCTTTGACGCCGGTGCGGAGCCCCAGGTAGCATGGGCCTGCCGGCCGCACCGGCCGGCGCTTCCACGTATGAGGACCTACTCGCCGAAGCCGCAGGACATCGAGCGGCGCTGGTACGTGATCGACGCGTCCGGCGCCGTCCTGGGACGTCTCGCGTCCCAGGTGGCGGCCATCCTGCGCGGCAAGCACAAGCCGATCTTCGCCCCACACATGGATACCGGCGACCACGTGATCGTGGTGAACGCCCGGGGCGTGCGGCTCACCGGGGACAAGGAGGCGAAGAAGTTCGCCTACCGGCACTCGGGCTATCCCGGCGGCCTCACGGCCATCCAGTACGCGGAGCTGCTCGCCTCCAAGCCCGAGTACGCGGTCGAGAAGGCGATCAAGGGCATGCTCCCGAAGAACCGACTGGGGCGGGCGATGGCGCGCAAGCTGCAGGTCTACGCCGGACCGGAGCACCCCCACGCCGCCCAGAAGCCGCAACCGCTCCGCCTCGGTGAGGTCCCGCCGTGGACCGGCCTGCCGGAGCGCGCCGCCGGGGGCGGCTCCCCGGGCGAGGGAACCCCGGCGAACGCTGAGGCGCCGGTGAAGGCCAAGGCTCCCGCGAAGAAGGCCGCGGCGGCCAAGGCTCCCGCGAAGAAGGCCGCGGCGGCCACGGCTCCGGCGACGAAGGCCCCCGCCAAGAAGGCGACGACCCGTCGCCGCAAGAGGGAGGAGTAGCGTGGCGCAGCTCGCGACCGGACGTCGCAAGGAGGCCGTGGCCCGGGTGCGCCTGCTGCCTGGGACCGGCGCCTTCGTCCTGAACGGCCGGCCCCTCGAGGAGTACTTCCCGACCCGAGCCCAGCGCCTGGTCGTGACGGCGCCGCTCCGCGTGGCCGGGCGGGAGAAGGACCTCGACGTCGTCGCCACGCTGAAGGGCGGCGGCGTGAGCGGCCAGGCCGGCGCGCTCCGCCTCGGCATCGCCCGGGCCCTCATCGAGCTCGACCCGGAGCTGCGGCCCGTGCTGAAGAAGGAGGGGTTCCTCTCCCGCGACGCCCGGGAGAAGGAGCGTCGGAAGTACGGGCTGAAGAAGGCTCGCAAGGCGCCGCAGTACTCGAAGCGGTAGCGCCCGGCCCGTCGGCGCGACCGACCGCAGCCCGTTACGCCTGCGCGGAGGGCCCTTCCTCCTCGTCCGCGGCCGCCTCGGCGAGCGCGGCGAGCTCCTCCTCGGAGATGCCCGACGAGGGCGACTCCAGGATCAGGCGCGCCTGCGTCTCGAGATCCTCCGGGACCCAGAGGTCCAGCCCGCCCACCCGGTAGGGACCCTCGGCCTCGCCCTTGAGGAGGACCGGGATGCCCTCGGCTTCGAGGCGGGCGCGCGCCATCTCCCCCTCGACGGCCGAGCCCGTCGACCACACGCGCACGAACCGCCGCTCGCCCACGGAGGCATCCTCGCAGGCGGGAGCGGAACCTCCAAGCGCGGGCGGGACGGATCGGAAGACGCATCGACATATGTCGATCCATCTGCTAGGGTGCATCGCATCGACGGATATCGATGGAGTTGGAGGGGGCGATGGCTCGGGGGACGCGGGGGCTCACGACGGCGGCGGAGACGCCGGCGCGGTGCTGCGCGCCGCTCGCGGCCCCCACGATGACGCCGGACGAGGCCGAGCGGATCGCGCGGGTGTTCCGGGCGCTGGCGGACCCGCACCGGGTGCGCATCGTGAACCTCCTCGCGAACGCGCCGGGGCCGGCGTGCGTGTGCGACCTCACGCCGGAGCTCGGGCTGTCCCAGCCCACGGTGAGCTTCCACCTGAAGAAGCTCGTCGAGGCGGGGCTGCTCCGCCGGGAGCGACGGGGCATCTGGTCGTACTACTGGGTCGATCGCGGGGCGCTGGCGCGGCTCGCGACCATCTTCGGGGAGGCGCGCGATGGGTGAGGAGCTGCGCGAGGAGGTCCGCGAGCGGTACGCGAGAGCGGCGCTCGAGGCGCTCGGGGGCGACGGCTGCGGCTGCGGCCCCACCGGCTGCGAGCAGGGGGCGGGGTTCGGGGCAACCGTGTACGATCCCGCGGCCCTGGCCGAGGTGCCGGACGCGGCGGCCCTGGCCAGCCTGGGCTGCGGCAACCCGGTCGCCGTGGCCGAGCTCCGCGAGGGCGAGGTGGTCCTCGACCTCGGCTCGGGGGGTGGGATCGACGTGATCCTCTCGGCGCGACGGGTCGGTGCGACGGGGAAGGCCTACGGCCTCGACATGACCGACGAGATGCTGGAGCTCGCGCGGCGGAACGCCGAGCGGGCGGGGGTCCGCAACGCGGAGTTCCTGAAGGGCTACATCGAGGACGTGCCGCTCCCCGACGCGAGCGTCGACGTGATCATCTCGAACTGCGTCGTGAACCTCTCCGCCGACAAGCCGAGGGTCTTCGCGGAGATGTTCCGGGTCCTGCGGCCCGGCGGTCGGCTCGGCGTGGCGGACGTCGTCGCCGACGACGCGCTCTCGCCACGGGAGCGCGCCGACCGGGGGAGCTTCGTCGGCTGCATCGCCGGGGCCCTGTCCTTCTCGGAGTACCGGCGCGGGCTCGAGCGGGCGGGCTTCGCGGACGTTGAGGTCGAGCCCACCCACGAGGTCGCGGACGGGATGCACGGGGCGATCGTCCGGGCGCGGAAGCCCTGACCGATCAGGCCCGGGGCTCGACGCCGAGCTCCACGAGGAGCTCCCGCACGCGCCGACCGATCTCGTCCCGGATGGGCCGGACCTCCTCGAGCGGTCGCCCGGCGGGGTCGGGGAGCTCCCAGTCGAGGTAGCGCTTCCCGGGGTACACGGGGCAGGCGTCCCCGCAGCCCATCGTGACGATCACGTCGGCGCGGCGGAGCGTCTCCTCGGTCCAGCGCGCCGGGCGCTCGCCCGCGATGTCGATGCCGACCTCGGCCATGGCTGCCACCGCCGCCGGGTTGACCTCCGCTGCCGGGTCCGACCCGCCGGAGGCGACCTCCACCCGGTCGTCGGCGAGGTGCCGCATCCAACCGGCGGCCATCTGTGAGCGTCCGGCGTTGTGGACGCAGAGGAAGGCGACGACCGGGCGGTGAGGCATCACGGCCATGCTACCGGCCCCGGCAGTCGAGGCAGAGGCCGGTGAGGACCTCGAGCAGGGCCGGCGACTCCTCGGGGAGGAGCTCGCGGATCCGCTCGAGCATCGGGGCCGGGGCGACCGGCGCGCCGCAGCGGCGGCATCGACCCGCCGTCGCCCGCTTCAGCGTCCGCCGACCCGCGATCGTCTCGACGGTGGTGCGGCGCTCGACCTCGACCACACGCTCGGGGCAGATCGAGACGCAGTGCCCACACGAGACGCACCGCCCCGCGTCGAGGGTGAGCGCGGGCGCCTCGGCATCGCCCTCCATCCGCAGCGCGCCGGTGGGGCAGACGGTGGTGCATGTGCCGCAGAGGGTGCAGCCTTCGACCTGCACGGAAGGGAGGCCGAGCGGGCCGCCGAGGAGGTCGAGCTCGACCCCGGCCCCCGTGACGGCGGTGAGGGCCGCTGCCGTCGCCTGGGGCTCGTTCACGAGGGGCGGCAGGTCCCGGCCGGGCCCCGGGGCGGGCGCCGGCGGGACGAGCGGGGCGAGGGGCTCGGGCTCGTCGGCGCGGGCGATCCGCACCCGGTCGGGCGCTCCGACGACGCCGAGGACGTACCTCGCGCGCTCCTCGACCCGCGGCATCGAGCCGGCGCCGCAGCGCTCGCCGCAGCCGAGCATGCCGACCGCGGGCGCGCCGGCCGCCAGGGTCTGGAGGAGCCAGCCCTCGGTGACCGAGGCCAGGCACGGGACGACCACCGGGATCCACGGGGATGCCGCCTGTGCCCCCGCGGCCCCCGAGCTCCCGACCGTTCGCGCGGCGCCCCGGCAGGCGAACAGCACGGCCGAGCGCTCGGACCACGGCCAGGCCCAGATCGCGTCCATGCGGGCCTCCAGCTGCTCGACGGTCGCGCCGCCGACGTCGACCGCGGCGACCGGGCAGGTGCTCACGCAGGCCGCGCAGCCGACGCAGGCGTCCGTTCCGACGCTCGGGAACGGGTGCGATGGGACGATCGCGTCCACGGGGCATGCGGCGACACACAGGCCGCACCGCTCGGTCCCGAGGCAGGCGCCCCGATCGATCTCGGCCACGGGGCGGTAGGAGACGGCCGCACCCGAGAGCAGGCCCCGCCGGCTCACGTCCCCACCGAGCCGGAGCCGCATCCGTCCCGGAGGGGTGGGGCCGGCGGCGAGGAGCGCGGACGCGGCGGAGGCGAGGGCCGCCGCCGCCCGCTCCGCGAGGGTCCCGGCGGGTCCGAGGCGGGCGAGGAGGTCGAGATCCACGACCTCGGCGCCGAAGGGAGCGAGCCCGGCGGTGCGGGCGAGGGCCTGCAGGTCGGCGGACGCCGGGCCGGGGCCGCACAGGCCGAGCACGAGGCCCGCCGCGCCGTCGGTCCGCACGCGCGCGGGATCGGCGCACAGATCGGGCACGAGTTCGACCCACACATCCTCCATCCGAGCGGCGAGCTCGGCGGCCGCCCGCGTGCTCGCGCCGTCGCCCGCGTGCTCGCGGTCGCAACAGGCGATGAGCACCCCCCGTGGGTCCACGACGAACGAGCCTATCGGGCCTGGGCTCGAACGGCCTCCAGGAGCGCGACGTCGTGTTCGGCGAAACGGCGGGCGACCTCGACGGTCTCGGCGAGGAGGCTCCCCGGTGCCGCCCGGCCCACGGCCTCCGCGAAGGCGGGTAGCCACCGGAGCGGATGGGCGAGCAGGAAGGAGCGCTCGGCACGCCGGTGGGCATCGGCCTCGGTCACCGCCCCCCGTTCCTCCGCCTCGGCCTCCCGCGCGCACAGAGCCGAGAGGAAGTCGAGCTCGACGGCGACGTGGTCCGGGGCCTCGCCGTCCGCATCGACGAGGAACCCGGCGGCGCGGTAGGCGGCGTCCACGCTCGCGGCGACCATCGCGACGTCCGCGTCGGGACCCAGGTGGGCGGACTCGTACGGCGGCGGCGCGTCCCGCGATCCCGAGAGGAACAGCGTCGCGTAGCGCTCGCCGGCGCGCTCGGCTTCCTCCTCCGGGAGCGTGGCCAGGCGCTCGAGCAGCGCCTCGAACGCCGCGTAGAACGCCATGGGGCGGAGGGGCTCGGTGAGCGTGAGGAGCTCGGGTGCGGCCTCGACGAGGGTTCCGAGCCGCTCGGGCGTGGGTGGGAGCAGGGCGCTCGCGAGCACCCGGTACACGACCGCCCGCAGCTCCGCCAGGTTCGGTGGCTCGCTCATGCCCTCGGCTCGTCCCCGCGCGTGGATCCCTCGTCCCCGCGCTCGGGCAGGAGCTCGTACACGATGGCCGCGATGAACACGAGCATGACGCCGAGGATGAACAGCGCCGGCGCGAAGGGGACGCGGGGGTTGCTGAACCGCACCGACGTGGGTTTGCCGATCGGCGTCGCGAGGAACAGGTACGTGATCGCCTGCAGCGCGAACCCGACGACGACGAGGGCGAGCGCGATGGCGACCCGCTTCATGCGGCCTCACCTCCCCGGGGAGCGCGGTTCAACGGCACGATCGGGAAGACCTTCGCGAAGACGATGAGCAGGAACGCGCAGAACGCGAACAGCCCGATCGCCTCGATGTACTCGACCCAGGTCGGGGCGTATGAGCCGGTCCCGTAGGGGAGCAGCGTCCCGTGGGTCTGGGAGGGCACCACGATGAGGAAGCGCTTGCCGATCGCTCCGAGGTTCACGAGGATCCCGGCCGTCACGAGGAGGCCGAGCCCGACGCCGCGACGAACGATCCGGAGGATCAGCAGGCCCACGGAGATCGCGAAGCTCGCCACCGAGGCCCAGTAGATGGGGGCGAAGTCCCCGAACAGGAGCTCCCGGGTGACGTCACGCTCGCGCGCGGCGCCCGTGTAGATGTTGGTGAGGATCTCGACCACCATGAAGTACAGGTAGGCGAGGAGCAGGACGAGCAGCGCGGTGCCGAGCCACCGGAACGCGGCGTCCGGGATCTCCGCGTCGGGGACGGTGCGGCGGACGATGACGGCGATCACGATGAGGGCCCCCAGGCCGGAGACCCCGGCCAGCAGGACGAACGCGGGGGCTTGGAGCGCGCTGTACCAGCCCGGCCGGCCGACCTGCAGGCCGAAGACGAACCCCAGCGTGGAGTGGGCGGTGACGAGCAGCGGGACGATCGCGATCGCGAGCCAGAAGGCGGTCCGGTCGTGTCGGGCCCTCTCGGCCGGGGTGCCCCGGTAGCCGGCCGCCCACAGCCGGTGGAACCACCGCAGGCGGCTCGGCATCCGCGCGAGCGCCGCGGCGTCGGCCCGCCCGTCGAGGTAGAGGTACACGAGGCTGGCGAACAGGTAGCCCGAGATCACCAGGGTGAAGGTCCCGAAGAACGGGGACTGCGGCCGCGCGTAGCGGAACAGGTTCACGACCCCCCGCAGGGGTTGGCCGAGGTCGTACATGATCGCGAACGTCGCGGCGAGGAGCGCGACGACGGTCAGCGCCTCGGCCATCCGCGCGATCGGCTTCAGGGCGTGCAGGCTCGCCAACCGGATCAGGGCGGCGATCGTGATCCCGGCGAAGCTCACGCCGACCCAGTAGACGATGAAGGCGACGTCGAGACCCCAGGTCGCACCGCCCATGGGGCCGATGTCCCGCAGGCCCGTCACGATCATGCCCCGGCTGATCTCGACCGACCACCCGTACCATCCGGCGATCGCGACCGCGGCGAGGGCCGCCACCCAGGCGATCCAGGCCCTGGACGTGTGCCCGACGCCGTAGGGGAGCGGTTGCACCTGCTGCGCCATCGCCTCACACCTCCGCCTTCGCCGGTTCGATCTGCCGGGTCTCCGATGTGGGCGGCGCGCCGCCCACGTAGTGCACGCGCGGCTCGGTCCCCGCCTCCTCGAGGAGCCGGAAGCTCGGCCGCCGCTCCAGGATCTTCGCGGGCTCGCTCTCGGGGTCGTCGAGGTCGCCGAAGATGAGCGCCCGCACGGGGCAGTTCTGCACGCAGGCCGGGTCGAGCCCCTCTTCCACCCGCTGCACGCAGAACGTGCACTTGTCCACCACGCCCTTCAGGTGCCCGCCTCCCGCGATGTGCCGCTGCTCCGGTCCGTAGGGTTCGTCGAGGCTCGGGTTGTCCCAGGCGGGGATCGTCCCCCGGACCTCGGGCGCGACGTCCTCGGCGTTCCAGTCGAAGTAGTAGTGCTCCTCGGGGTGGCCCCAGTTGAAGGTGTTCACGCCGTACGGGCAGGCCACCTCGCAGTAGCGGCAGCCGATGCACCGCTGCCAGTCCGTCGCGACGAGCCCATCCTCCCGCTTGTAGCGGGCGCCGACCGGGCACACCTTGACGCACGGCGCGTTGTCGCAGTGCTGGCAGGGGCGGGGCATGAACCGGACCTTCGTCGCCGGGTACTCCCCTTCCTCGAACCGGAACACGTACATCCAGTACGAGCCCTGGGGCGTGTTGTTCTCGATCTTGCAGGACACCATGCACCCGCGGCAGCCGGTGCACCGGTCCAGGTCGATCACCATGCCGTAGCGCGCCACGTCCGTCACCTCCTCACGCGGGCTCGACGCGGACCTTCACGTGGAAGGATGCGTCCGCCGTCATGCCGACGTAGCCGGGCCCGGTGAAGAGCAGGGCGTTCGCGGAGGGCCCGAGGTCCTTCGAGTTCGGGTTGGAGAACAGCCCGAAGTGGTGGGGCATGGCCACGACGTCGGGCCGCACCGCGTGCGTGAGGTTCGCGAGGACCTTCACGCGGCGGGTCTCACCGGTGACCGCGTTGTGGGACTCGACCCACACCATCTGCCCGTGGGAGATGCCCTTGGCCGCCGCCGTGGCGGGGTTGATGTCCAGCCGCTGCCCGCCGGAGAGCTCGGAGAGCAGCGGGATGAAGGACGTGCGGTCCTGCTTGTGCTCGATCAGCTTGTAGCTGATGAGGTAGAGGTCGTACTGGGGCGGGGAGGAGTCCATCGTGAGCGGCCGCCACGTCGGCAGCGGCGTGTAGTCGCGCCAGAAGGTTTCGGGCGCGCCCTTCTCCCGCATCTGCTCCTGGTACCGGAGCAGCGACTCGCCGTAGAAGCGGTGGATCACGCCGCCGAAGGGCGGATCGGTGGCGTAGCCGTAACGGACGGAGGGTGGGAGCGGATCCTTCACCCAGACCCCGTTCTCCTCGAAGTAGGCGATCCCCTCCTCGAGCCCCTGCTGCTTGGCCCAGTGGTCGAAGACCTCGCGCTCCGTGTACCTGCGGGAGGGATCGAGCGCGTGGGGTCCGGTGAGGCCGAGCTGCTCGTTCAGGTGCTCGATGAAGGCCTCGTACACGCCGATCCGCTCCGTGAGCTGCAGGTAGATGTCGGTCTCACCGCGGGACTGGTACAGGGGCGGCATCGGTGGGGTCCGGACCATCACGGCGTCCAGGTACCCGTCGCTCGCCGAGCCCGGGCCCTCGTACTTCTCCAACGTGGCGGCGGGGAGCACGACGTCGGCGAAGAGATCGGCCGTCTCCGAGAGCCAGGGGCCGATGGCCACCACGAACCGGAGCCGGCGGTACGCGGCCCGGATCGCCTGCGTGTCGGGGTAGGACACGGCCGCGTTCGACATGTGGAGGATCATGACCTCGTATCCCTTGGCCACGTCGTAGGTCTCCGGGTCGAGGATCGCGGTGGCGGCGATGGCGGGGTTGCCGCTGTTGATGGGGAAGAAGCGGCTGGACTTGAGGAGCGGGTCGTAGGGGCCGTCGCCGATCTCGATCGCGTCCAGCGCGAAGTAGTTGTCGTCGATCTCCCACTTCGTCGTGCCGAGGGTGCCGCCGACGGCGCCCATCGCCCCGATCAGCATCAGCATGAGGATCATCGCGCGCGTCGCCTGGAAGCCGAGCTCCTGCTGCATGGCGTGGTAGGCCATGACGCCGACCGGCCGGTACGGGAGCTCCACGCCGTCCACGACGATCGTGCTGCCGATCGAGGCGGCCTCCCCGATCTCGGTGCCGAGGAGCTGGATCTCTCCCTCGGAGATGCCGGTGATCTCGGCGGCCCAGGCTGGCGTGTACCGCTCGACGTGCTCGACGAACACCTGGAAGGCGGGCTTCGCCGTGACGCCGTCGACCTCGAAGGACCCCTCCAGCGCCGGGACGACGCCCGGGGTGCCGGCCGGCACGGCCTTCCCCGCCCGCTCGTCCCAGACGAGGGGGTCGTCGCCGCGACGGACGAAGTACCCGTCGGGACCGACGAGGTACGGCGCGTTCGTGTAGGTGCGGAGGTACTCGCGGTCGATCGTGTCGTTCTTGACGAGGACGTGACAGAGGGCGAGCGCGAGCGCGAGGTCGGTACCCGGTCGGATGGGGAGCCAGCGATCGCTGAAGTGCGCGGTGCCGCGGATCCGGGGGTCGATCGTGATGAGCTTCGCCCCGTTCTCCTTGGCCTCGATGAGCTGGCGGGGCCAGGTGATCCAGCAGAGCTGGTTCCCTCCGGCCGCCACGGCGTTCCATCCCCAGGCCAGGATCAGCTTCGAGTGGCGCAGGTCGGGGTTGAGGACGCCCTTGGGGCCCATCGTGTACTCGAGCGCCCGGTACCCGGCGTCGGAGCAGAACGCGCCGTGCCCGATCTTCGTGCACCCGAGGGCCTCGGTGAGGGCCTCGTCGTAGACGTACTTGGACTTGCTGCGGCCCTTCTGCCAGACGACGAGGGAGGGGTCCTTCTCCAGCGTGGTGCGGATCTGCTCGGCGGCGAGCTCGAGCGCTTCGTCCCAGGTGGCCTGGCGCCACGTGCCGGGCACGCCCTTCTCGTTGGTCCGCACCAGCGGGGTCTTCACGCGGTGCGGGTCGTACAGGGCCGCGATCTGGGCGACGCCCTTCGGGCAGAGCGTCCCCAGGTTCCTGGGGTTCGAGGGGTTGCCGTACAGGCTCACGACCCTGCCGTTGATGCGGCGGGCCAGGATGCCACAGTCCTGCTTGCCGATCCAGCACGCCGTCGGGACGAAGTCTTCCACGTAGGCCTGAGGGATCTCGGCGGCGCGGAGCGTCTCGGGGCCCCGCAGGAGCCGGCGCGCGGCGAGCGCCGCCCCGGTGGCCCCCGTGCCCTTCAGGAACGTCCGTCTCGTGACCCGCATGTGCCCTCCTCCGCGTGATGCAGGTGCAACCGGGGCTGTCGATCGGGCTCGTTGCGGGGCAGTTTCCCGATTCGGGGGCTCCACCGGTATGGCCGAACGCCCCCTTCATGTCGGGCCGGACGGCCCGAGGGCTTCAGCGATCCCGGGCCGCGAGCACCTCGGAGAGGAGCTCGCGGAGCCGGGAAGGGGTGGGGATGGTGCCGGCCAGGGCGACCTCGCCGTCGATGACCAGGGCCGGCGACGCGAGGATCCCTCGCGCCAGCATCAGGGACAGGCCGACCACGGCCATCATGAACGCGAGCAGCGTCCCCATGCCGAGCCCTTTCGCGTACAGGGCCTCCACGAGCGGAAGCACGCCCGCCGCGTTCGAGTACAGAGGGATGCCCATCAGCACCGCGAAGG
>ML214170.1:7650-11219 GCA_004366195.1 Actinomycetota bacterium | reverse complement strand
AGCTCGCTCACGCGCACCCCTCCTCCCCCGACGCGGACGATCGGCGTCCCGCGGAGCGGAACGATACCGGCGCCTCCAGGTTGACGAGCGCCGCGGATGAGGTTAGAAACGTTCTCACCGTAGGAGTCTTCTACCACAGCCCCGCGGGCGACGGAAGGAGGAGACCATGCCCGAGACCACCCCGAACGGCGACCCGGTGCGCGTGGAGCCGACCGAACCGGTCTCCCTGCGACCGAGGACGAACCGGGACTGGTGGCCGGAGCGCCTGGACCTGTCGGTGCTCCGTCAACACTCGCCGAAGTCCGACCCGATGGGCCCGAGCTTCGACTACCGCGAGGCGTTCCAGGAGCTGGACGTCGAGGCGCTCAAGCGGGACCTCCTCGAGCTGATGACCTCGTCCCAGGACTGGTGGCCGGCGGACTACGGTCACTACGGTCCCCTCTTCATCCGCATGACGTGGCACGCGGCCGGCTCGTACCGCGTGACCGACGGTCGGGGCGGCGGGGCCATCGGGCTCCAGCGCTTCGCGCCGCAGAACAGCTGGCCGGACAACGCGAACCTCGACAAGGCCCGGCGGCTGCTGTGGCCGATCAAGAAGAAGTACGGCCGGAAGATCTCCTGGGCCGACCTCATCATGTTCGCCGGGAACGTGGCGCTGGAGTCCATGGGCTTCCGGACCTTCGGGTTCGGGTTCGGTCGCGAGGACGTCTGGGAGCCCGAGGAGGTCGACTGGGGCCCCGAGGAGGGCTGGCTCGAGGACCGGCGCCACGACGCCGAGGGGCGGATCCGGGGCCCCTTCGCCGCGGACCACATGGGCCTCATCTACGTCAACCCCGAGGGTCCCGGGGGGCAGCCCGATCCGCTGGAGGCCGCGAAGTACATCCGCCAGGCCTTCGCCCGCATGGGGATGAACGATGAGGAGACGGTCGCGCTGATCGCCGGCGGTCACGCGTTCGGCAAGGCCCACGGCGCTGTCCCGGCCGAGTACGTCGGCCCTGAGCCCGAGCGCGCTCCCCTGGAGGAGCAGGGCCTCGGGTGGAGGAACACGTACGGCGCCGGCAAGGGCGCCGACACCTTCACCAGCGGCCTCGAGGGCGCCTGGACGAGCCGGCCGACGAACTGGGACAACGAGTTCCTCCACAACCTCTTCCGCTACGAGTGGGAGCTCACGGAGAGCCCCGCCGGCTACAAGCAGTGGACCCCGAAGGACCCGGCGGCCAAGGAGCTGGTGCCGGACGCGCACGACCCATCCAAGCGGCACGCGCCGATGATGCTGACCACGGATCTCGCGCTCCGGGAGGACCCCATCTACGCGCCGATCGCCAAGCGCTTCCGGGACAACCCCAAGGAGCTGGAGGAGGCCTTCGCCAAGGCGTGGTTCAAGCTGCTCCACCGGGACATGGGGCCGATCTCGCGCTACCTGGGGCCCTGGGTGCCCGAACCGCAGATCTGGCAGGACCCCGTGCCCCCCGTGGACCACGAGGTGATCGGCGAGCAGGAGATCGCCGAGCTCAAGCGGCAGATCCTGGCCTCCGGTATCCCCGTCTCCCGCCTCGTCTACACGGCCTGGTCGGCCGCGGCCACCTTCCGGGGCACCGACCGGCGGGGCGGCGCGAACGGCGCGCGGATCCGCCTGGCCCCCCAGAAGGACTGGGAGGTGAACGAGCCGACCGAGCTGGCCCGGGTCCTGGAGACGCTGGAGCAGATCCAGCGCGGGTTCAACGAGGGGCGCACGGACGGCAAGCGCGTGTCCCTGGCCGACCTCATCGTCCTCGGCGGCTGCGCCGCGGTGGAGCAGGCGGCGAGGGACGCCGGCTACGACGTCACCGTCCCCTTCTCCCCCGGGCGGACCGACGCCCCCCAGGAGTGGACCGACGTCGACTCCTTCGCGGTCCTCGAGCCGATCTTCGACGGCTTCCGCAACTACCTGCGGCACGGGCTGAAGATGCCCCCCGAGCGGTTGCTCGTGGAGCGGGCCAACCTGCTGACCCTCACCGTGCCGGAGATGACGGTCCTCGTCGGCGGGATGCGGGCCCTCGGCGCGAACTTCGGAGGCAGCCGTCACGGGGTGCTCACCGACCGCCCCGGCGTGCTCACGAACGACTTCTTCGTGAACCTGCTCGACATGGGCGTGCGGTGGGAGCCCTCGGGCTCGGAGGAGCACGTCTACGAGGGACGCGATCGGGCGACCGGCGAGCTCCGGTGGACCGCCACCGCCGTGGATCTCGTGTTCGGCTCCCACTCCGAGCTGCGCGCGGTGGCCGAGGTCTACGGGTGCGACGACGCCGGGGAGAAGTTCGTCCGGGACTTCGTGGCGGCCTGGGACAAGGTCATGAACCTCGACCGCTTCGATCTGCGGCGCTGACGCGGCCGCGCCGAACGAGGACGCTCAGGCCGGGGCGCTCCCCAGCGCCCCGGGGCGGCGCTCCGGCCGAGCCCTCCGCCGGCGGGGCGGGACCTCCACCTGGTAGCAGAGGTCGTGATGCTCCGTCTCGAACCCGAGGGCGCGGTAGAGGCGGAGCGCCGGCGCGTTGTCCTCGTCCACGTAGAGCGCCCCGCGCGAGGCCCCCGCGCGGTGGCCCCAGGCCAGTCCGGCGAGGGCCAGGGCGGCACCCAGCCCTCGCCCCCGAGCTTCCGGCGCGACCCCGAGGAAGTAGATCCACGCCACGTCGCGCTCGAGCTTCATCCAGCAGTACCCGCGGAGCTCACCATCGGACCCCGCGAGCAGGAACCCGTCCGGGTCGAACCAGGGTTCCCGCAGGCGCCAGGCGAGGTCCTCCGGCCGCCAACCACCGGCGTCGGGGTGCTCGGCGAAGGCGCGGTTGTGCAGCTCGAGCCAGCCCGCGGCGTCCGACGGACGGAACGAGCGGATCCGGCACCCCGCCGGTGGGCCGCCGGCGGGTGCGGGCAGCTCCCTCGCCATCTGGAGGAGCCGACGGACCTGACGCATGCCGAAGCGTCGGGCGAGGACCTCGTGGGCCGGCCCCGCGAGGTAGGCCCAGACGTGGAGCCGTCCGCCACCGTGCTCCGCGACGTGGTCGAGAACGGCGCGGATGAGCGCCGTGCCGACCCCGAGCCCGCGTCGCTCCGGCGCGACGAAGACCTCGAGTCGCCAGCCGTGCCGCGTCTCCCGCCGCGAGAGGTGCGCGTATCCGACCAGCTCCCCGTCGAGGCTCGCGGTGAACGCCGCGTGGGGGAAGGCCCGAGGGCCCTGCTTCAGCTCCACGAGAGCGTGCTCGCCGATCGGCCGATGCCCGTCGTGCAGGGCCGTTCGCTCGATCAGCTCCGCGAGCCCGCGGAGCTCGCGGCCGCCCGGTCTGTGCATCGCCCGGATCTCCGGGGGGCGGCGAGCCGGCCGCCCGCCGCCCGTCCCGGCCGCGTCCGTCCTCGTGTCACCCATGCGGACAGAGAGCGTACGCCAGTCTGCGAGGGACTGCACATGCGAATAGTCGCAAGAAGCGCGTCGTCTCGGTGGGGCGGGGAGGGCTCGAACCTCCGACCGGCGGATTATGAGTCCGTCCACCCGCATCCTGGGAGGTCCTGCCTCGTCCCGCCTCGTCCCGGTTCCG
>ML214170.1:0-7640 GCA_004366195.1 Actinomycetota bacterium | reverse complement strand
CCGCGGTCCCGCCCCGAGGGGTGGCCCACCGAGCTACCGCCCCGAGGGGGACGATAGCACCGGCCTCCCGGCCTGCCGGGGCGCCCCGCTGCTACGGCTCGCGGGCGCGGGCCAGGGTGCGCTCGAGCTCGGCGAGACGCTCATCCGCGGCGATCGCGAGGTCCTGGAAGCGCTGGCGGAGGTCGCTCACCTGGGTCACGACCTGCTCCAGGGTACGCTCGAGGCGCTCCACCCGGGCGAGGAGCGCGGGGTCGGGGGCGGGCGTGGCCCGGACCGAGTTCGGCTCGGTGCCGAGGGAGGGGTCGGCCTTGGGCGGAGCTTCCGAGCTCGGCCCGGCGGCGGATGCGGTCCCCGCCTCAGCGGCGGCGGGCGTCACGGTTCCGGCGCTGGCGGACGCCTCGGGGGCCTCCCGCTCGATCGTCGTCGCCTCGGCCTCGAGCTCGGCCTCCGCCCGGGTCAGGTCCACGACCGGCTCCGCGGTCGCGGTGGCCGCCTCCCTCGACGGCTCGGCCCGGAGCGCGCTCGGATCGCTCTCGGCCACGGCCCTCGCCGCCTCCGAGGGAGGCACCCCTTCACGCAGCTGGCGCTGGTACTCGAGGAGGCGCCGCATGATGTCGTCGTGCGCGATGGGCCGGGCCTCGGCCCCCTGCTCGCTCGTCGTCTCGCGGGCGTCCGCGTCGGCCATCTCCACCCCTCCGGTCGGATGCGGGGAACGCTTCGATGCGCCCATGGTAGAGGCGCGACCCGCGAGGCTCAATCGGCCGTTCGGTCCGGTCCCGGCTCCGGTCCCGGGCTTGCATCACGGCGCACGGCCGCCTAGCGTTGAATAGTCATTCAACCCCGCGCAGCGGAGGAGAGCCATGTCCGAGCGCCACATCCGCGCCATGCCGTTCCGGCACCGCCACGACGTCATCGGCCCGGAGGAGGTCGAGCTGCTCCACACCCGGAGCCTGGACATCCTGGATCGGGTGGGGTTCACGACCTCGAACCATGACCTGCTTGACGCGATGGCCGAGGCCGGTCAACGCGTCGACCGCGAGGCCCGCAGGATCCGCTTGGATCCCTCCTTCGTCGAGGAGGCGCTCGCGCGCTGTCCCGGGACCTACGTCCTCGGGGCGCGCGACCCGGCGCTCGACCTGCCGCTCGACGGCTCCGGCGGGTACCTCGCGACCGACGGGTGCCCGGCCGACGTGATCGACCTCGAGACCGGCGCGCGGCGCCCGGGCACCGCGCGCGACCTCGCCGACATCACGCGGCTCGCCGACGCGCTCCCCCAGATCGCGTTCCTATGGCAGTCGGTGAGCGCGAACGACGCGCCGGTGCCGGTCCGGCCGATCCACGAGACGTTCGTGCAGCTGCGCAACACCACGAAGCACATCCAGCAGATGACGGCGATCGACCCGCTGAACGCCCGCGGGGTGGTGGAGATGGCGCGCGTGGTCGCCGGCTCCGACGAGGCGCTCCGCGCCCGCCCCGTGATCTCCAACTTCCAGTGCTCGATCAGCCCGCTCCACTGGGACGACGGACCCGTGGAGTGCATGCGGATCTTCGGCGAGGCCGGCATCCCGGTCGGGATCTGCGCGATGCCCCTGGCCGGCGCCTCCGCCCCGCTCTCGATCGGGGGGATGCTCGCGATGGCGAACGCCGAGATCCTCTCCGGCATCGCGATCCTCCAGACCCTGGCGCCGGGGACGCCCACGATGCACATCTCGTACGCCGCGACGATCGACCTCGCGAGCGGCGGGATGAACACGGCCTGGGGGACCGACGAGGTGTTCTCGGCCATGGCCAACACGCAGCTCGCCCGGCGCTACGGCATCCCGTACTCGGTGTGGGCGTTCGCGCCCGGCGCGAAGTACCCGGACTGGCAGGCCGGCGTGCAGGCCGCGCTCTCGGCGATGGCGATGGCCCTCTCGCCGGGCCATCTCATCACCGGCGCGGGCTCGCTCGACGACGACGTCGTGTACTCCCTCACCGAGCTCGTGCTGGACTGCGAGATCTTCGAGATGCTGGTGCGCTTCGCAGAGGGCTGGCGGATCGACGACGACGCGATCGCGCTCGAGACGATCGAGGTGGTGGGCCCCGGCGGGCACTTCCTCGGCACGCCCCACACCCTCGCGAACATCCGCTCGTTCTGGCGCGAGACGGTGATGGACCGCTCGAGCTGGGAGGCCTGGGAGCAGGCGGGACGGCCCGACGCCGCCCGCGCCGCGACCGAGCGGGCCCGGCGGCTCCTCGCCGAGCACGAGCCGGAGCCCCTGCCGGAGGACGTCGAGCACGAGCTCGAGCGGATCGTCGCCGCCTACGAGCGCCAGGCGCTCGAGCGAGCGGGTTGACGGAGATGGAATCCGGAGCCGCCGTGTCCGAGCCCGCGCCGCGCGCAGCCGGGCCGAGACCGAGGTACCTCCTGGACACCGTCGTCCTGATCTGGGCGGTGCGCGGGCTCCACGAGGCACCGAGGGTCCTGCGGCGCCTGCGGGAGACGGCCGACCCGGCCGTCGCCGCGATCACGCTCCTGGAGCTGCGCCGGGCCCTCCTCCCCGAGGAGTTCCGCCGTGCTGAGGCGGAGCTCGGGGGGATGGAGGTGCTCCCGCTCGATGCCTCCGTCGCCCGCGCCGCCGGCGACTACCTCATGCGCTGCTTCGACGAGGGGTACCGCGTGGACTTCTTCGCCGGGATCATCCAGGCCACGGCCGCGAGCAGTGGGCGGGCCCTCGTGACCTACGGCCCGCACCACTACCCGCTGGCCGACTGCGAGATCGTGCCCCTCCGCACGCTCGTGGAGGAGGATCTCCAGACACGCCGTCCGACCCCGTGACCGGGTGCGTCCGAGCTGGCTCCGGGGGGGAGACTCGAACTCCCAACCATCGGATTAACAGTCCGCCGCTCTGCCGATTGAGCTACCCCGGAACGGGCGTTGGCAGTCTACCAACGGGCACCTCCGCGACCGTTCCGATAGGCTTGGGCCGTGCGCCGCGTCGTCTTCGGCGCCGTCCTCGGGTTCGCCCTCGGCTGGGCGCTCGCCGTGCGCGCCTCCCGCCCGAGCACGGAGGTGGTCGTGGGACCCAGGGAGGAGGCCCCAGGTGGCCTGCTCGGCGCGATGGCGCGACACCCCTCGGCCCGCCGGCTCGGGCGGGTCGTCGACCTCGCGAGCGAGCGGGGTCTGCGGGCCGTCCGTCGAGCTCGCGAGGAGATCCAGCACCGCCTCGTGGCCGATGCCGACGACGTCTCGATGAACTGAGGCTCCCCCGCACGGGCGGCCCGTGGTATACAGCGCTCGCACACGACCGAGGAGGAGCCCGTGAACGCCTCGAAGCCCGCCGATCTCGCCCTCGTCGGCGCCGACGTGTACACCGTCGACGCCGTCGGGCGCTGGGCGCAGGCCGTCGCCGTCCGCGACGGGGAGATCGTCGCCGTGGGGACCGACGCGGAGATCCGGGAGCTCGTCGGGCCGCGCACCGAGGTGCTGGAGCTGCGCGGCCGGATGGTGCTCCCCGGCTTCCAGGACGCCCACGTGCACCCGACGGGCGGCGGGATGGACCGGCTCCGGTGCGACCTCTCCGAGGAGCACTCGCTCGAGGGATACGAGGCCCGCATCCGCGCCTACGCCGAGGCCAACCCGGACGCCGAGTGGATCGTCGGCGGCGGCTGGGCCATGGACGTGTTCCCCGGCGGGACCCCGAGCCGCCACGACCTCGACCGGGTCGTGCCGGACCGGCCGGCCTTCTTCTCCAACCGCGACAACCACGCGGCCTGGGTGAACACGCGAGCGCTCGAGCTCGCCGGCGTGGACGCCGGCACCCCGGACCCGCCGGACGGGCGGATCGAGCGCGAACCGGACGGCTCGCCCCAGGGGACCCTCCACGAGGGCGCCATGCTCATCGTCCGGGGCCTGATCCCCGACCCCGACCCCGAGGAGATCGGTCGCGGGATCCTCCTGGCCCAGGAGTACCTGCACTCCCTCGGCATCACGGCCTGGCAGGACGCGATCGTCGGCGTGTACCCCACCATGCCGAACAGCCGGGACGTCTACCCGATGCTCGCCGAGCGGGGCCAGCTCACCGCCCGCGTCGTCGGCGCCCTGTGGTGGGAGCGGGGCCGCGGCGTGGAGCAGGTCGAGGAGCTGGTCGCCTACCGCGAGCGCACGACGGTAGGCCGGTACCGCGCCACGACGGTGAAGATCATGCAGGACGGCGTGTGCGAGAACTTCACCGCCTGCATGCTCGAGCCGTACCTGGACGAGCACGGCCACCCCACCGACAACCGCGGGCTCGCCTACGTGGACCCCGAGGAGCTGCCGGCGATCGTGACCGCCCTGGACGCGGCCGGCTTCCAGGTGCACTTCCACACCATCGGGGACAAGGCGGTGCGGGACGCGCTCGACGCGATCGAGGCCGCCCGCCGCGCGAACGGCTGGAACGACCTCCGGCCTCACATGGCCCACCTCCAGGTCGTGCACCCCGAGGACCTGCCGCGGTTCCGTCGGCTGGGGGTGACGGCCAACGGGCAGCCGCTGTGGGCGGCGAACGACCCCCAGATGGTCGAGCTCACGCTGCCCTTCCTCGGTCCCGAGCGCTCGGCCTGGCAGTACCCGTTCGGCAGCCTCGTGCGGCACGGCGCCACCCTCGCCTTCGGCAGCGACTGGCCGGTCTCCACCCCCGACGTGCTCCAGGAGATCCACGTCGCCGTGAACCGCACCGTGCCACCGGACTACGCCTACGGCTCCGGGAGCGAGCTGGAGCGCGATCCGTTCCTGCCCGGCGAGCGGATCACGCTGGCCCAGGCGATCCGCGCCTTCACGATGGGATCCGCGTACGTCAACCATCTCGACGACGTCACCGGCTCGATCGAGGTGGGCAAGCGGGCCGACCTCGTCGTGCTGTCGCGGAACCTGTTCGAGCTCGACCCGAGCGAGATCACCGAGGCGCAGGTCCTGCTCACGCTGGTCGACGGCAAGCCGGTCTACGAGGCGAGGGACCTCTAGCGGTCCGGACCCGCGGCCTCCTCAGCCTCGTAGGCGAGCGCCTCGTCGGTCCGGCGGAGCACGGCGGCGTCCTCCAGCCCCCAGGCGAGCGTGACGGCCTCGCCGGGGAGGAGCCCGGCGGTGCGCTCCCCCGAGAGCTCGTGCACGATCAGCCGAGCCCCGAGCGAGGTCCGAACGTGCACCTGAGTGAGGGTGCCGAGGTAGACGAGCCGCTCCACGACGCCGCCGAGGACCGAGCCCATCGCGGCGTCCCCCCGCACGCCCCGCTCGAGCCGGACCCGCTCCGGCCGGACGGCCACGACGAGCCGCTCGCCCGGCGCGTGGCCGGGCTCGAGCGGGACCCGCACACGCTGTCCGTCGGGCAGCCGCATCTCCCCGACCCCGTCCTCGACCCCGTCGATCCGCACCTCGAGCGCGTTCAGCACCCCCACGAAGTCGGCCACGAACGGGGTCTCCGGGCGCTCGTAGATCGTGCGCGGGTCCCCGACCTGCTCGATCGAGCCCTGGTTCATCACGGCGATCCGATCCGACATCGAGAGGGCCTCGTCCTGGTCATGGGTGACGTACACGAACGTCGTCCCGAGCTCGTGCTGGATCCGCTTCAGCTCCAGCTGCATGTGCTTGCGGAGCTTCACGTCGAGGGCGCCGAGGGGTTCGTCCAGGAGCAGCGCCGCCGGGCGGTTCACCAGGGCCCGCGCGAGGGCCACCCGTTGCTGCTGACCGCCCGAGAGCTGCGAGGGCCTGCGTCGCTCGAACCCCGCGAGGCCGACGATCTCGAGCATCTCGCCCACGCGGCGCCGGCGCTCCTCCTTCGGGACCTTGCGCAGCTTCAGGCCGTAGGCCACGTTCTGCTCCACCGTCATGTGCGGGAAGAGCGCGTAGGCCTGGAAAACCATGTTCACCTCGCGGCGGTTCGGCGGCACGCCGACGATGTCCCGTCCCTGCAGCAGGATCCGACCCTCGTCGGGGTCCTCGAACCCCGCGATCATCCGCATCGTCGTGGTCTTCCCGCACCCGCTCGGTCCGAGGAGCGTGAGGAACTCACCCGCGTAGACGTCGAGGGAGATCCCGTTGACCGCGACGACGTCGCCGAACCGCTTCGTCACGCCCACGAGGCTGATCGCGACCTCCGTCACCGGGCACCTCCCGTCCCGGCGCCCGCCTCCAGGCGCCGGTCGGCGACCCACCGACCGATCTCGGACCCGGCCGAGACGATGGCCGAGACGAGCATCACCACCACCGCCACGGCGATCACCGGCGGCAGCTGCCTGGGCAGCCGGATCTGCGAGAACACGTACAGCGGGAAGGTCGGCTCGTCGCCGGCCACGAAGGACGCGATCACGACCTCGTCGAAGGAGATCACGAAGCTGATGAGGAAGGCCGAGAGCACCGCCGGCGCGAGGAGCGGCAGCGTGATCGTGCGGAACGCCGTGGCGCCGTTCGCGCCGAGATCCCGCGCGGCCTCCTCGAGGGCGGCCGGGATCCGCTCCAGGCGCGGCACCACCGTGAGGATGGCGAACGGCAGCGCGACGACGATGTGTCCCACGGCGATCGTGAGCGGCGAGAGCGGGATCCCCGCGGCGTTGAACAGCACGAGCAGCGAGATCCCGAAGACCACCAAGGGGATGACGAGCGGCGCAAGGAGGGCGCCGGTCACCAGGCCCTTCCCGAAGAAGCGCCGTCGGACGAGGGCGATGGAGGCCGGCACCGCGAGGGCCACGGTGACGATCGCGGTGACGAGGGCGACCTGCGCGCTCACGCGGAGCGACGTGAGCAGGGCCTCGTTCCGCAGGAACGCCTGGTACCAGCGGATCGTGAACCCCTCCCAGGGGAACGAAACGAGCTGGCGGTCGTTGAAGGAGAACACGATCAGGATCGCGATCGGCGCGTAGAGGAACAGCAGCAGCGCGGCGAAGATCGCCGTGAGCGCGCGCCGCCCGCCGCGGGAGACCGCCGGGTTCACTCCGCCACCGCCCGCACGTTCAGGTACCGACCGAAGACCACGATGAGCACCGTCACCGCGCCGATCAGGAACATCGACATCGCCGAGCCGAACTGCCAGTCGAAGCCCTGGGTGAACGCGCCCTGGATCGCGTTGCCGAACATGAAGCCGTCGGGGCCGCCGACGAGGAGCGGGGTCACGTACTCCCCGATCGTGGGGATGAACACGAAGATGAACGCCGCGATGACCCCGGGGATCGAGAGCGGGAACGTGATGGTCCAGAACGTCCGCCACCGGCCGGCCCCGAGGTCGCTCGAGGCCTCGAGCAACGCGCGGTCCAGCCCCTCGAGCGTCACGAAGATGGGCAGCGCGACGAACGGCACCCACACGTAGGAGAGCACCAGGTACACGGCGAACTGGCTGTAGAAGAGCCACCGGATCCCCTCGTCCGGCCCGACCACCCCCACGGTGCGCAGGAACGAGGTGATCAGTCCCTGCTCCCCGAGGATCACGCGCCAGGCGAGGACCCGCAGCAGGTAGCTCGTGAGGAACGGCGCGATCGTGATGAGCAGCAGCGTGTACTTCCGCCGCCCGGCGACGAGCGCGAGGAAGTACGCGACGGGGTACGCCATCACGAGCGAGGCGACCGAGACGATGAGGGACATCCGCACCGACTTCCAGAACAGCCCGAGGTACACGTCGCTCTGGAGCAGG
>ML214169.1:2470-2917 GCA_004366195.1 Actinomycetota bacterium | reverse complement strand
CGCGCTTCGTGTAGCGGCGGGCGACGGCCCCCACGATCCCCCCGACGGTGACGAGGTCGCCGTCGTCGAGGTTCACGAGCTCCGGGATCTCCATGTCCGTCTGGGCCGCGAGCCGGTCGCGCACCTCGAGGAGGGGGTGGTCGGTCACGAACTGCCCGAGCATCTCCTTCTCGAACTTCAGGAGCAGCCGCCTCTCGAACTCCTCGCCGTGCAGCGGAGACTCGTCGATCTCCACCGCCGTCAAGTGCAGATCACGCACCAGCGCCTCGGTCAGCGCTTCGGCGTGGGCCGCGGCCCGGCGCAGCTACGTGCTGATCGTCTCGTACTTGTGGCCGGTCTGCTCCTCAGCGCCCGCGCCGTGCTCCCTGAGCTGGCCCGGCCCTGCCACGGCTGAGGCGCATCTGGACTGGCCGGGCTTACGGCGGCCTGGTCGCGTGGGCGCAGGAG
>ML214169.1:0-2460 GCA_004366195.1 Actinomycetota bacterium | reverse complement strand
AGCGGAGACTCGTCGATCTCCACCGCCGGCCCGGCGTCCCCTCCGCCGAAGAGCGAGGATTGGCCGGCGGCCTCCGCCTTCCGCTCCGCGAGGATCGGGGCGGACACCCTCTCGTGGTTCTCGAGGAGCGCCTTGCGCGCGTATCCCAGGGAGTCGAAGGCACCGGCGAGGATCAGGCTGTCGAGCACCTTCTTGGTGAGGACCGACGGGTCGACCTTGCGGCAGAAGTCCGCGAAGGACGAGAACCCGCCCTTCGTCTCCCGGGCCCGGATGATCTCCTCGACGGCGCCCTCCCCCACGTTGCGGACGGCGGAGAGGCCGTAGCGGATCCGGGGCTCGCCGGTCCGCACCGGCGCGAAGTCGAGCTCCGACTCGTTCACGTCCGGCGGGAGCACCTCGATCCCCATCAGGCGGCAGGCGTTCAGGTAGAAGGGCTTGCGGTCCTTGTCGTCCTTCACGCTCGTGAGGATGGCCGCCATGTACTCCACCGGGTGGTGCGCCTTCAGGTAGGCGGTCTGGTACGCGACGTACGCGTACGCGCACGCGTGCGATGCGTTGAAGCCGTAGTCGGCGAAGGGGACGATCAGCTCGAAGATCTCCTCCGCCTTCCGCGGGTCCTCGCCCCGGGCGACGGCACCCCGCACGAACTTCTCGCGGTGGGGCGGGAGGAGCTCGCGCTTCTTCTTGCCCATGACCTTGCGGAGCGTGTCGGCCTCGCCCATCGTGTAGCCGGCGAGGCGCACCGCCACCTGCATGACCTGCTCCTGGTAGACGATGATCCCGTAGGTGTCCTTCAGGATCTCCTCGAGCGCGGGGTGCGGGTACGTGACGGGCTTGCGGCCGTGCTTGCGCTCCGCGTACTCGATGTGTTGCCCCATCGAGAGGAGGCCGGGCCGGTACAGGGCCACGAGGGCCATCAGGTCCTCGAAGCGGTCCGGCGCCAGGGCCCGGATCAGGCTGCGCATCCCCGGGCTCTCCATCTGGAACACGCCGGTCGTGTCCCCCCGCCGGAGCATCGCGTAGACCTCGGGGTCGTCGAGGGGCACGTGGTCGATGTCGAGCTCGACCCCCTTGCGCCGCAACAGCGCGAGGGTGTCCTCGATCACCGAGAGGTTCCGGAGCCCGAGGAAGTCCATCTTCAGGAGGCCGAGCTTCTCGACCCCGTGCATGTCGAACTGGGTCACGATGCGGCGGGAGTCGTCGCGGGAGTCCTTCGCCAGCTTCAGCGGCAGGTAGTTCACGAGCGGCGCGTCGCCGATGACGACGCCCGCGGCGTGCACGGAGTCCTCCCGACGGAGCCCCTCCAGGGCGCGGGCGGTGTCGATGATCTCCCGCGACTCGGGCTCGCGCTCGTAGGCCTCCCGGAGCTCCGGGGAGAGCTCGAGGGCCTGCTCGATCGGGTGGTCCCGACCCATCACGGCGGGCGGGTACATCTTGCAGAGCCGATCCCCGACCGAGGCCGGGAAGCCGAGGACCCGGGCGGCGTCGCGGATCCCCTGCTTCCCCTTGATCGTCTGGAACGTGATGATCTGCGCGACGTGGTCCTCCCCGTACTTCTGGGCCACGTACCGGATCACCTCGTCCCGCCGGCGCTCGTCGAAGTCCATGTCGATGTCGGGCATCTGCACCCGCTCGGGGTTCAGGAAGCGCTCGAAGATGAGCCCGTACCGCAGCGGGTCGAGGTCGGTGATCCGCAGCGCGTAGGAGACGACCGATCCCGCCGCCGAGCCCCGTCCCGGCCCGACGCGGATCCCCCGCTCCCGCGCGAACCGGATCAGGTCCCAGACGATGAGGAAGTAGCCGGAGAAGCCCATGGAGCGGATCACCTCGAGCTCGTGGTCGATCCGCTCGCGGATCTCGGGCGTGATCGTCCCGTAGCGCTCCAGCGCCCCCCGCTCCACCAGCTCCCGGAGGTAGGTGTCGAGGTCCTTGCCGTCCGGCGGCTCGAACCTCGGCACGTGGAACCGCTGATCGGGGGGCGCCGCGTCCCCGTACACGAGGCGGAGGTCGCACATCTCCGCGATCTCCAGCGTGGCGTCGCAGGCACGAGGGATCTCGCGGAAGACCTCCCGCATCTCGGCCGGGCTCTTCAGGTAGAACTGGTCGGAGTCGAACCGCAGCCGGTTCGGGTCGCTCTGGACCTTCTGCTGCTGGATGCAGAGCAGCACGTCGTGGGGCTTCGCGTCGGCGCGCTCCGTGTAGTGGAGGTCGTTCGTGGCGACCACCGGCAGGCCGACGCGGTCGGCCAGCTCGATGAGCCCGGGCAGGATCCTCCGCTGCTCCGGGAGGCCGTGGTCCTGGAGCTCGACGTAGAAGGCGCCCTCCCCGAAGATGTCGCGGTACGTCGCCGCGACCTCCGCCGCCTTCCGCGGCTGCTCGGCGAGGAGGGCCTGCGCGATCTCGGAGGCCAGGCACCCCGAGAGCCCGATCAGGCCCTCGGCGGGTGCGGCGAGGAGCTCC
>SIRV01000051.1 GCA_004366195.1 Actinomycetota bacterium | reverse complement strand
CTCGCCATGGTCGTCCACCTCGTCCTGCATGAACACGTGGTTCCAGATCTCGAGGTACCGGTCCTCGTCCACCTCCGGGCCGCCCTCCGGCCCGAAGCGCGGTCCGCGGTCCACGTAGATCTCCGAGCACGGCCCGGCCGGCCCCGCGGCGTGCGTCCACCAGTAGTTGTCGGCCTTGCCGCGGCGCACGATCCGCTCGCGCGGGATCCCGATCTCCTGCCAGATCTCGACCGTCTCGTCGTCGCCCTCGTAGACCGTGACCCAGATCCGCTCGGGGTCGACGCCGAAGACCTGGGTGACGAGCTCGAATCCCCAGCCGCACGACTCGCGCTTGAAGTAGTCGCCGAAGGAGAAGTTCCCGAGCATCTCGAAGAAGGTGAGGTGCCGGGCGGTGCGGCCCACGTTCTCGATGTCGTTCGTGCGGAAGCACTTCTGGCAGGTCGTGGCCCGGGGGAACGGCGCCGGGGCGTGGCCGAGGAAGTACGGGATGAACTGGTTCATCCCGGCGTTGGTGAGCAGCAGGCCGGACTCGGGCGGCGGGATGAGGCTCGAGGACGGCACGCGCCGATGCCCGCGCTCCTCGAAGAAGCGCAGGAACGTCTCGCGGATCCGGCGGCCCTCCATGGGGACCGAGTCTATCCGGCGTCGCGGAGCTGCCGGCGGAGCTCCTCCTCCCGCTCGCGCATCGCGCGCTCGCCCTCGGCGACGGACTCGGCCACGAGCTTCGCGAGGTCCATCAGCCCGGCCTTCGCCTCCCGGGCCAGGCGCGAGGGCGCCACCTTCTCCGCCTGCCGGCGGGCCATGCGCATCGTCATCACGGCGCCGGCCGCGCCGGCGCCGAGGCCGACGGCGAGCCAGAAGAGCCGCCGCACGCCCTCACGCACCCCCGCCCTTGCCGCCGCGGAAGCGCTTGGCCGCCCGGGAGAGCCCCGCGCCGAAGGAGATCACCTTCACCAGCGGGCCCGAGGCCGCCTGCTCCACCAGCCCGGAGACCTTCTCCACCCGCGCCGCGACGACGTTGGCCTGCTCGAGCAGGCCGTTCGCCCGCTCCACCGAGCCCTTGACCTCCCGCAGCAGGGGCACCGTCTCCTCGCGCATCGCGTCGATGATCATCTTCGTGGCCTCGAGCACGCGGAAGGCGTTCAGGAGGACCACGCAGAGGGCGAGGACCAGCAGGCCCCAGAACGCGGACAGGACGATGAGGGCGACGTCCCCTCCGTCGAGCGCACCGATGAACGGCATCAGGGTCTCCTCGGGATCGAAGGTCGGACGGTCCGCATCATACCGGCCTGCCTATCCGCGCTGCTCGTCCCGGCGCTCCTCGCCCTGGCCGGAGGGCTCGTAGTAGCGCTTGCCGCTGAACCGGGCCGGTCGGTACTCCTGCTCCACGACGTGGCCGGGGTAGTCGTGGGGGTACTTGTACCCCTCGCCGTAGCCGTGCTCGCGGAGCGCCGGATGGCCGGGCTCGCGCAGGTGCAGGGGCACCGGGTCGGAGGAGGCGGCGTCCTCCTGGGCCCGCGAGAGCGCCACGAGGACGCTGTTGGACTTCGGCGCCCGGGCCAGGTAGATGGCAGCCTCGGCCAGGTTCAGCCGGGCCTCCGGGAGCCCCACGTACTCCACCGCGTGCGCCGCCGCCACCGCCACGAGGAGCGCCCGCGGGTCGGCGAGGCCGATGTCCTCGCTCGCGTGGACCACCATCCGGCGGGCGATGTACCGCGGGTCCTCCCCCGCCTCGAGCATCCTGGCCAGCCAGAACAGGGCGGCGTCGGGGTCCGAGCCACGGATCGACTTGATGAAGGCGGAGATCACGTCGTAGTGGGCGTCGCCCTGGCGGTCGTAGACGATCGCCTTCTTCTGGACGGCGTCCGCGGCACGCTCCAGGGTGACCTCGCGCTCGCCGGCCGCGTTGGCCGCGAGCACCGCCGCCTCCAGGCCGGTGAGCGCCACCCGGGCGCCCCCTCCGGCCACCTCCACCAGGTGCTCGAGGGCCTCGTCCCGCACGGTCACCCCGAGCTTGCCGAGCCCTCGCTCCGCATCGGCCAGGGCGCGCTCGAGCAGGACCCTGATCTCCTCCGGCCGCAACGGCTCCAGGCGCAGCAGGAGGCACCGCGAGAGCAGCGGCGTGACGAGCGAGAAGTACGGGTTCTCGGTGGTCGCGCCGATCAGCGTGATCGTCCCGTCCTCCACCGCCGGCAGCAGCACGTCCTGCTGCGCCTTGGACCAGCGGTGGACCTCGTCCACGAACAGCACGGTGCGGAACAGCCCGCCCCGCGCCCGCTCCATCACCCGACGGGCATCGGCCACGCCCGAGGAGACGGCCGACAGCTGGACGAGCTCCGCCCCCACGGCGTCGGCGAGGAGGTAGGCGAGGGTCGTCTTCCCGGTGCCGGCCGGCCCCCACAGCAGGAGCGAGGGAAGGTGGCCCGCCTCCAGCAGCTTCGTCAGGGCCCGCCCCGGCCCGATCAGATGCGTCTGCCCCACGAACTCCTCGAAGCTCCGAGGGCGCATCCGGGCGGCGAGCGGCACCTCGGCCACGGCGCACCTCAGCCGTAGCGGATGATCCGGTCGGGCCGGATGCGGAAGCGCACCCGCACCTGGCCCTCCACCGGCGTCCAGGGCCGGCCGTCGTACCGGCGCGAGAGCGCGTCGATGTGGGCCTCGGCCTCGGGGCCGGTCTCGGCGCCGACCACGGTCCCGGTGATGGAGATCCACCGGTAGGGGTCGGCCTGGACCAGCACGGCGGCGCGCGGGTCCCGACGGAGGTTCCGCGCCTTGCGACGGCCCTCGGCCGTGTTCACCAGCACGTGCCCGTCGGCGGCGTCGATCCACGTCACGGTGGCGTGGGGTGTGCCGTCGGGGTTCAGGGTGACGACCGTGGCGTAGTGGGGGCCGGTGAGCAGGTCCAGGTCGGCCGGCGTCAGCTCGGCCATCAGGCATCACCCTTCCGGTCGGGGTTCCGGTCGGGGCGTCGTGGCGGCTCGACCAGCCGCAGGCCGAGCTCGCGCAGCTGCTGCTCCGAGACGGGCGCCGGGGCGCCGGTGAGCGGGTCCTGGCCGGACTGGGCCTTGGGGAAGGCGGTCACGTCGCGGATCGCGTCCTTCCCGGCCATCAGCATCACGATGCGGTCGACGCCGAAGGCGATGCCCCCGTGGGGCGGCACCCCGTACCGGAAGGCGCGGATCAGGTGTCCGAACTGCTCCTCGATCTGGTCGGGCGAGAGGCCCAGCCGCTCGAACACGCGGCGCTGCACCTCCGGGTCGTGGATCCGGATGCTCCCCCCGCCGAGCTCGAACCCGTTGAGCACGAGGTCGTAGCCGCGGCTGCGGGCGGTCTCCGGGTCGAGGTCGTTCGGGTCGGCCGGCGCGGTGAAGGGGTGGTGCACGCTCACCCACTTCCCCTCGTCCTCGCTCCACTCGAACAGCGGCGGCTCCACCATCCAGCAGAACGCCCAGGCGCCCTCGGGGATCAGGCCGAGGCGCTCGGCCAGCCGGCGGCGGAGCGCGTCGAGGGCGACGTTGGCCCGGTCCGGCCGGTCGGCGACGACCAGCACGAGGTCGCCCTCCCGCGCGCCGGTCACCCGGAGCACCTCCTCCACCTCCCCCGGCGCGACGTGCTTCTCCACCGGCGAGCGCACCCCCTCCGGCAGCACGGCGAAGGTGACGAGCCCGCCGGCGCCGTTCTCGCGGGCGATCTGCGTCAGCTGCTCGTGCTCCTTGCGCGAGAGGACCGCACCGCCGGGCGCCGCGAACCCCTTGATCACGCCACCGGATGCGAGCGCCGAGGCGAACACGCGGAACGAGGTTCCGGCGAACGCCGGGCCGAGGTCCGCGAGCTCCATCCCGTAGCGGAGATCGGGCTTGTCGGTGCCGTACCGGTCGAGCATCTCGCGGTAGGTCATCCGCGGGAACGGCGTCGGGACCTCCACCCCCTGCGTCTCCCGGACGATGCGCGCCATGAGTGGCTCGATGACGGCGAACACGTCCTCCTCGTCCACGAAGGACATCTCCACGTCGAGCTGGGTGAACTCGAAGCTGCGATCGGCGCGGGGGTCCTCGTCCCGGAAGCAGCGGACGATCTGGTAGTACCGGTCCTGCCCCGCCACCATGAGCAGCTGCTTCAGCTGCTGGGGCGACTGCGGCAGCGCGTAGAACGAACCCTTCCACAGGCGCGAGGGCACGAGGAAGTCCCGCGCGCCCTCCGGCGTGCTCCGGGTCAGGTACGGCGTCTCGACCTCGAGGAACCCCAGCGACTCCATGTGGTCCCGGATGATCCGGTTGATCCGGTGGCGGAGCCGCAGGATCCGGGTCATCTCCGGCCGACGGAGGTCGAGGTACCGGTAACGCAGCCGCAGCTCCTCGGAAGCCTCGATCCGGTCCTCGATGGGGAAGGGCGGGGTCTCGGCCGTGGCGAGGACCTCCGCGCTGCGGACGGCCACCTCGATCTCGCCGGTGGCGAGGTTGGGGTTCACGGTGCCCTCGGGACGGCGGCGGACCTCGCCGACGACGCGGACCACCGACTCGCTCCGGAACGCCTTGGCCGCCGCGTGGGCCTCGGGCGCCTCCTCGGGGTGGATCACGAGCTGCACGAGGCCCTCCCGGTCGCGGAGGTCGACGAAGGTCACGCCGCCGTGGTCGCGCTCGCGCCAGACCCACCCGCAGAGGGTGACCTCCTGCCCCACGTGCTCGGCGCGGAGCTCGCCGCACGCGTGGGAGCGCATGGCCGTCCGCATCACGCTCATCGCTCCCCCCGCAGCCAGTTCACCACATCGGCCCGGGCGACCTCCTCCTGGGCCCCGTCGGCCAGGCGCCGGAGCGTGACGCGCCCCTCGGCCGCCTCCCGGTCCCCCACGATCGCGGCGTACGCGGCCCCCGCGCGGTCCGCCATCCGGAGCTGGGCCTTGAGCGGCCGCTCCTCGTACGGCGCGTCGGCCGGCAGGCCTGCGGCGCGCAGCTCCGCGAGCAGCTCGGCCGCGGCCGCGCGGCCGGCGTCCCCGACGCCGACGACGAAGGCCACGACCCCGGGCTCCGACGGCGGCTCCACCCCCTCGTCGCGGCAGGCGAGGAGGACCCGCTCCAGACCCATCCCGAACCCCACGCCGGGGACCGGCGGCCCACCGAGGGTCTCGGCCAGGCCGTCGTAGCGCCCGCCCCCGAACAGGGTGGCCTGCGCCTCGGAGAGCACGAGGCTCACGAACTCGAACGCCGTACGCGTGTAGTAGTCGAGGCCGCGGACCAGGGTCGGCGTCACGACCGGCTCCAGGCCGTGCCGGCGCAGGCCGGCGAGGACGCCCTCGAAGTGCTCGCGGCAGGGCTCGCACAGCCGCTCGGTGATCCGGGGCGCCCTGGCGGCGATCTCCCGGCAGGCCTCGTCCTTGCAGTCCAGGACCCGCAGGGGGTTCGCCTCGAACCGCGTGCGGTGCTCGTCCCGCAGGCGGTCGGCGCGCGCGCGCAGGTAGGCGAGGAGTTCCTCGCGGTAGGCCGGGCGGCAGGCGCCGTCGCCGATGGAGTTGACCTGGATCTCGTAGCGGCGGAGGCCGAGCCCGCGCAGGAACTCGTCCCCCAGGACCACAACCTCCACGTCGGCGGCGGGGTCGGCGACGCCGAAGACCTCGACCCCGAACTGGCGGTGCTCGCGGTAGCGGCCAGCCTGGGGGCGCCCGTAGCGGTACATCCGGGTGAGGTAGTAGGCCTTGAAGGGGCTCGGCAGCTCGGCCCGGTGCCCGAGGTACGCGCGCATCACCGGCGCCGTGCCCTCCGGTCGCAGGGTGAGGGATCGCCCCCCGCGATCGGTGAACGTGTACATCTCCTTCGTCACGACGTCGCTCGTCTCCCCCGAGGTCCGGGTGAAGAGCTCCGTGTGCTCGAAGCCCGGCGTCTCGACGTATCGGTAGCCGTAGCGCCGCGCGAGCTCGGCCGCACGGTCGTAGAGCGCGCGCATCCGGCCGCCCTCCGGCGGCAGCAGGTCGAGGGTCCCACGGGGCGGCGCGAACTCCACGGGCTACAGCCCCACGAGGAACGGGTTCCGAAGCCGCTCGCGCCCCACCGTCGTCCGCGGCCCGTGGCCGGGCAGGACCGGCAGCTCGTCCGGCAACGTCAGGAACCGGCGAAGGCTGAGCCGCATGGCCGCGGGATCCGAGTTCGGGAAGTCGCTCCGTCCGATCGCCCCGGCGAACACGAGGTCGCCGGAGAGCACCCAGCCGTCCGTGCGGTAGCAGACGCTCCCCGGGGTGTGTCCGGGGGTGTGCATGACCTCGATCCGGAACCCGGCGAAGGCGAGGACGTCGCCGTCGACCACGGTGCGCACGTCCTTCACCGGGACCGGCGGCGCCTCGTACCCCGCCCCCCAGGCCTCGGGGTCGGAGAGCGCGAGCACGTCGGCCTCGTGGATGTAGAGGGGCAGATCGTCCCCGCACATCTCGGCGGCCGCCCCGATGTGATCGAAGTGCCCGTGGGTCGCGAGCACCGCCACCGGGGTGCGACCGGCGGCCGCGAGCAGCGCGCGGACCCGCTCGGGCGAGAAGCCGGGGTCCACCACGACCGCGTCGTCGGTGCCGTCGGCCCCGATCAGCCAGCAGTTGGTCTCGAACGAGTTGTCGGAGAAGGCGTCGAGGTACATCGAGGGCATGGTATCCGACCCGGGCTCGCCCCCACCGCCTTTGCGCGGCGCGCTCACAGCCACGCCGTGTCGATCCAGATCGTGACGGGGCCGTCGTTCACCAGCTCCACCTCCATGTGCTCGCGGAAGGCGCCCCGCCGAACGACGGCGCCCCGCGCCTCCAGGGCCCGGCAGAAGGCCTCCACCCGGTCGGCCGCCACCTCCGGCGGCGCCGCTCCGTCGAAGCTCGGGCGGCGCCCGCGCCGGACGTCCGCGTACAGCGTGAACTGCGGCACGACCAGGATCTCGCCCCCCACCTCGGCGAGGGACCGGTTCATCCTGCCCTCCTCGTCGGGGAAGATCCGCAGGTTCACGACCTTCTCGGCCACCCGGTCGTAGGCCCCCAGGCCGTCCTGCCGGCCGATGCCGACCAGGAGCAGCAGCCCGGGGCCGATCTCGGCCACGGTGCGACCGCCAACGCGGACGGCGGCTCGGCTCACCCGCTGCAGCGTGATCCGGATGGGGTCTCCCTCCTCAAGCCCAC
>SIRV01000050.1 GCA_004366195.1 Actinomycetota bacterium | reverse complement strand
TTCCCCGAGTGACCGGTCTGGAACCACGTCCGCGTCGCCGGTTCGTAGGAGAGCGAGCCGCCCTTGACCTCGAGGACGAGTACGCCGTGCTCGGGGTGCGCGATGACGAAGTCCGCCTCGCCCTCGATGGGCCCGTCGCGACCGGCGAGGACCCAGTCCACGCTGTGGTACACGACGAAGGCGTCGTCGAGCTGCTCGAGGAACCCCTCGTAGAGGCGCCGCTCCGCCGCGCTCTCCGTCCGCTCGATCGGGAACGGCACCATCCGCGCCATGGCCGGATGCTAGTGCACTGGACCCCGAGAACGGGATCGTGCGAGGATCCTGGCGCTCGCAGCCATGACGCTCTTCGTCACCGTCGTCGCGTTCGCGCTCCTGCTCGGCCTCGCCCTGCGGGGGAGCCCGCGCCGGTTCGAGGACGTGCGCCTTCGCGCGTTCAGCCTCGCGCTGGTCGGCCTCGGGCTCCAGCTCGTCCCCCTCCCGACGGGCTCGGCGGGAGCCGATCTCGCCGTTCGGATCGTCGTGCTCGGCGCCTCCTACGGCCTGCTCCTCGCCTTCGCGCTCCTCAACCGGCGGCTGTCGGGGCTACGGCTCGTCCTCGCGGGGCTCCTCCTGAACGCCGCCGTGATCCTGCCCAACGGTGGGATGCCGGTGAGCGAAGCCGCCATCCGCGCATCCGGGCAGGGTGAGATGCTCCGGGCCTTCGTCGAGGAGGGCGCCACCAAACACCACCTGATGACCGAGAAGGACGTGCTGCGCCCCCTCGGCGACGTGATCGGCATCCCGCCACCCATCCGGCAGGTCGTCAGCGTCGGGGACGTCCTGATCTACGCCGGGATCGTCTGGTTCGTCGTCGCGGCTATGCGCGGAGGGGCCCGGTCGGCTGCTCGTGCGTCGCAGGGGCGATATCGGGGGAAGCATCGCCCCGGCTCGCGCCCCGCGTCCGCGGTCGCGGCGGCCCCGAAACCTCCGAGCTCCCGCTGAGCCAGGAGGTCGGCATCCGCACCGTCACGGTCGTGCCCTTCCCGGGGGCGCTGTCCACCTTGATCTGACCGCCGGCAACGCGGGCCCGCTCGCGCATCATCGTCAGCCCGTAGTGACCCTCAGGCGGCGGCGCCTCGGGGTCGAACCCGACCCCATCGTCGCTCAGCACGAGCTCGACCTCACCGTCCCGCGGCTGCACGGAGATGTGGAGGTTCTTCGCCTGCGCGTGCTTGAGCGCGTTCATCACCCCCTCGCGCGCGATGTGGTACAGGAGCAGCGCGATGGGCGCCGGCAGGTCGATATCCTCGATATCGGTCTCGATGTGCAGGTCGGCGTCCCTCGCCGTCTCGGCGACGAAGCTCCGGATCGCATCGCCGAGCCCGGCGGGCCCCAGCGGTGATCGATGCAGATCCCGGATGAGGGCACGGATCCGGTCCGAGGTCCGGTTCTTGGTCTCCTTGAGCTCGACCAGGGTGCGCTGGGCCTCCTCGAGGCGCCCCGCCGCCAGATGCCGCTGCGCCACGTCGAGCTGGATCGAGAGGCGGAACAGGTGCTGCGCGAGATCGTCGTGGAGGAACGCCGCGATCTGCATCCGCTCGTCCTGCCGCTCCTCCGCCAGCCGATTCGAGAGCGCGCGGAGCAGTTCCTCGCGCGCCTTGAGCTCCCCGTGCGCCTCCTCGAGAGCCTTGCTGCGGAAGAACATCTGCCGAGCGAGCAGGAGCGGGATCACGAAGATCGGAACCGTCCAGAACCCCAGCTCCAGGTAGAACTTGGCGAGGAAGAGACCGAAGAACGCCAACCCGAGGTAGCTGATGAGGAACTCGCTCAGCCTCCCGATCCGCAACTCACGGAAGACCCGCAAGGGCGACATGCCCGTCTTGAGTGTGAAGCCGACAGTGACGATGCTGCTGTTGATCCCGTAATCGGTGACGGCCGCGAGTAGCGCGCTTGGAACCAAGATGAGCGTGGAGGAGCGATCGAGACTGGCCAGAGCGTGGAACACAGCACTCGCCGCCAGCACAGAAAGCGCAACCTGGCCCCGGTTGAACACCGCTCTCAGGAATGAAACTTGCCTTCGAAACTCCCTCGGATCGGAGGCCCCGAAGAAGGCGGCCAACGCTGCACTCGCCGGCGGATAGACGAACGCCACGACCATCAGCAACGGGAATCCGACGCTGACTTGAAGGCCCCGCCAGGCTGGCACGGGAAGGATCTCGACCGCCGCAATCGTAAGCGCCCACAGGACAAGTGACGAATCCAGGGAGGGTTGTCGGGCGAATAACCATCCAATGCTCACCAGAGTCGGCACGGTGACCAAGATCTCGTAGATCCGTAGACGTCGGTTCCTGCGCTCTTCCAGGACTTCTAGATTGGCGCCACCCGCCTCCGTCTGCATCGCTCCGCGTCTCTGCACGGCTGCTATCTTGCACCGCGCGCGCCTTGACGGCCACTCCTCGCCGCCCTCTGGAAGCTCTGCCCCCTGTGGACAAGTCACCGGCGCAAGGCTGCGATACGGAGAATTCCGTAGTTCTTTCGGGCGCTTGTCAGCTCAATGGGGGACACCCGATAGTTGCGTCGATGTCCCTCCCTTCGGGAAGAGGGCGCTGTGGAAGAGGTGATGAGGGGACAAGGTTCCCC
>SIRV01000049.1 GCA_004366195.1 Actinomycetota bacterium | reverse complement strand
TCCTCGGCCCACCGGACGGCCTCATCGAGATCGTCGGTCTCGCGGTCGAGGTACCTCGTCTTGATCCGCCGCTCGATGCGGGCGGGGTCCACCTCCACGCACAGGGCGACCCCCTCGTTCATCGTCACGGCGAGGGGCTGGGCCCCGCCCATGCCCCCGAGCCCGCCGGTGAGCGTGATCGTCCCCCGGAGCGTCCCGCCGAAGTGCTGCGAGGCGGCCTCCGCGAGGGTCTCGTAGGTGCCCTGGAGGATGCCCTGCGTCCCGATGTAGATCCAGGACCCCGCCGTCATCTGGCCGAACATCGTGAGGCCCTGCCGCTCGAGCTCCCGGAACGTCTCCCAGTCGGCCCACTTCGGGACGAGCAGCGCGTTCGCGATCAGCACCCGCGGGGCCATCCGGTGCGTGCGGAAGACGGCGACCGGCTTGCCGGACTGCACGAGGAGGGTCTCGTCGTCCTCGAGCTCGCGGAGCGCCGCGACGATCGCGTCGAAGGCCTCCCAGGAGCGGGCCGCCCGGCCGGTCCCGCCGTAGACCACGAGGTCCTGGGGCCGCTCGGCGACGTCGGGGTCGAGGTTGTTCATGAGCATCCGGAGCGCGGCCTCCTGGGGCCAGCCCTTGCAGGTGCGCTCCGGGCCGCGGGGCGCACGGATCTCGCGTCCCGTCATCTGCCCCACCTCCCTTCGGGCATCATAGGGCGAGACGCTTGCGAACCTCTCCGAGCGGCCGTACCGTCGAGCGGCGATGGACAGGATCACGGTCCTCATCGCCGACGACGACACGATGGTGCTGGAGGCGCTCGCGGACGTCGTCCGCGGGGATCCGGAGCTCGAGCTGGTGGGCACCGCGGAGACGGCCGAGGAGGCGATCCACCTCGCGGCCGAGCTCCGCCCCGACGTCGCGGTGGTGGACATCCGCATGCCCGACGGGGGCGGGCCGCGGGTCGCGGAGGAGCTCCGGCGCTCGGCCCCCGGCACCCGGGTCCTCGCCCACTCCGCCCTGACCGACCACGCCACCGTGGTCCAGATGCTCGAGCGCGGGGCCGTGGGCTACCTGCTGAAGGGCAGCTCGCCCTCGGAGATCCGCGCCGCCCTGCACCGCGCCGCCGCGGGCCTGGAGACGCTCTCGCCGGAGCTGCTCACGGGGCTCGTCCGTGACCTCGCGAGTCACCTCCAGAGCCGCCGGGCGGCCGTCGTCGAGACCGAGGAGCGCACGGCGAGGATCGAGCGCGCCGTCGCCGGCCGGGGATGGCACCTCGTCTACCAGCCGGTGATGGACCTCGCCGGGCGGACCCCCGTCGGATGGGAGGCCCTGGCGCGGTTCACCGACCCGCCGGAGCGCGGTCCCCAGGCCTGGTTCGCGGAGGCGGCCGAGGTCGGCCTGGGCGTCGAGCTGGAGCTCGCCGCCGCCGAGGCGGCTTTCGCCGCGTTGCGCCGGATCCCCGCGGACGCCTACCTCGCGGTCAACGTGTCCCAGCGCACGGTGCTCTCTCCCTCCCTCCTCGAGGCCGTGCGCCCCCACGCGGAGCGGATCGTCGTGGAGCTCACGGAGCACGAGCGCGTGACCGACTACCCCGCGCTCCAGGCGGCGCTGCAGCGGCTCCGGGCCGTCGGGGTCCGGGTCGCCATCGACGACGCCGGGGCGGGGTTCGCGAGCCTCCGCCACATCCTCGACGTCCGTCCCGACATCGTGAAGCTCGACGTCAGCCTCACGCGGGGCATCGACACCGACCACGCCCGTCGGGCCCTCGCCGTCGCCCTGATCTCCTTCGCAGGAGAGATGCGGATGACGATCGTCGCCGAGGGGATCGAAACGGCCGAGGAGCTGCGGGTGCTGCGCGAGCTCGGCGTCCGGTACGGTCAGGGTTACCACCTCGGCCGTCCCGGCCCGCTCGAGCGGGGCGGCCGCGGCTAGGAGCTCCGGCGGTCGACGGCCCAGGAGGAACCCTCGCAGGTGCGCTTCGTGTAGGCCTTCATCTCCGTGGCGACGGCGACCGCCTCGGCGTAGTGACCGAATCGACGACGCTCGGTCGTCGCGATCCCGATCGAGATCGTCGCGATGGGGAACCGCTGCACCTCGCCGCGGCGGTCCTCGACCTCGATGTACCCCCGCGCCCGGTCGGCCGGATCGTACAGGTCGCCGATGCACGCGTCGAAGCGCTCGATGATCCGCTCCGCGAGGACCGGGGCGAGGGCCGCGTCGCACACGATCACGAAGTCGTCCCCGCCCACGTGACCGACGAACCCATCGTGCCCCACGATCTCGAAGGTCACGTCCTGGAGGAGCCGGGCGGTGGTGCGGATCACCTCGTCCCCCCGCATGAACCCGTAGTGGTCGTTGTAGGCCTTGAAGTGGTCGAGGTCGGCGTAGAGGATGGCGAACGTCTTGCCCGCCTCGATCCGGGCCTGGATCTCCTCGGCGATCCGGACGTTGCCGGGCAGGCCCGTCAGCGGCGACTGGGCCCGCATCTCACGCGAACGCCGGAGCGCCCCCCGGATCCGGGCTAGGAGCTCCGGGGTGTCGAAGGGCTTGACGATGTAGTCGTCCGCCCCGACGGCGAACCCCTCCAGCTTGTCCGCGGAGAGCCCCCGCGCCGTGAGCATGATCACGGCGGCCGAGGCCGTCCGGCTGTCCTGGCGGAGCCGGCGGGTGAGCTCGAACCCGTCCATGTTCGGCATCATCACGTCGGCCAGGACGAGTTCGGGACAGCGCTCGCGCGCGAGTTCGAGGGCCCTCTCGCCGTCGTTCGCCACGCGGACGTCGTAGCCGGCCGCCCGCAGCTCGATCTCGAGCAGGCGGGCGATGAAGGGGTCGTCGTCCACGACGAGGATCGACTCGCCCCGTCGGGGCCCGACCCGCCCCTCCTCGTCGTCCGCGGTGGTCGCCACGGCCGTCTCCAGTTCCATCCCGAAGGGCATCGGCACGCCCCCCGCCCGGGTTGAAGGGGTTCGGGCGGAACCGCACAGGAGGGCCTGCGGCGTGGCACCATAGGCGCCTCGGATGGAGATCCTCGACTCGATCCTCGACGCCGTCGGGAACACCCCCCTCGTGCGCCTGCGCCGGGTGACGCGGGGGGTGCGACCCACCATCCTCGCCAAGCTGGAGCTGCTGAACCCGGGCGGCAGCGTGAAGGACCGGATCGGGTTGCGCATGATCGAGGCCGCGGAGCGGGCGGGCCTGCTCAAGCCGGGCGGGACCATCGTCGAGCCCACCTCCGGCAACACGGGGCACGGCCTCGCCATCGCCGCCGCGATCAAGGGGTACCGGTGCATCTTCGTGATGCCCGACAAGATGAGCCAGGAGAAGATCGCGTTGCTCCGCGCCTACGGCGCCGAGGTGATCATCACGCCGACGGCCGTGCCGCCGGACTCGCCGGAGTCCTACTACCGCGTGGCCGACCGCCTCACGCAGGAGATCCCCGGCGCCTTCCAGCCGAACCAGTACTTCAACCCGGAGAACCCCGCGGCCCACGAGGCCACCACCGGCCCCGAGATCTGGCGGCAGACCGAGGGGCGGATCGACGTGCTGGTCTGCGGGGTCGGCACCGGCGGGACCGTGACGGGCGTCGCGCGGTACCTGAAGGCGCGCAAGCCCGACCTCCTCGTCGTGGGGGCCGACCCCGAGGGCTCGATCTACTCCGGGGACGTGCACCCCTACCTCACCGAGGGCATCGGCGAGGACTTCTGGCCGGCCACCTTCGATCCCTCCCTCATCGACCGATGGGAGCGGGTCTCCGATCGCGAGGCCTTCCACATGGCCCGCCGGATCACGCGTGAGGAGGGGATCCTCGTCGGCGGGAGCTCCGGCACGGCCGTCGTCGCCGCGCTCCGCGTGGCCGCGGAGCTCGACGAGGGCACGACGATGGTCGTGATCCTGCCGGACACCGGCCGCAACTACCTCTCGAAGATCTACTCCGACTCCTGGCTCCTCCAGTACGGGCTGCTCGAGCGCCCCGAGGTGGTCCGGATCGAGCAGGTGCTGCAGGCGCGGCACGGGCCCGTGCCGCCGCTCGTCACCGTGACCGCCAAGGACAAGGTGCGGCAGGCCATCGACGTGCTGCAGGAGTACGGGATATCCCAGGCCCCGGTGGTGCGCGAACCATCCGAGGACGTGGCGCAGGTGGTCGGCTCGATCCAGGAGCGGGCGCTCCTCGATCGCATCTTCCGCGATCCCGACGCCCTCCAGGCCGACGTCGCCGAGGTCATGGGGCCGCCGCTGCCGATGGTGGAGGCCGGCGACCCGATCGAGGTGGCCTTCGCCGAGCTCCAGCGGGAGCCCGCCGTGCTCGTCACCCGCGGCGGCCGCGCCCTCGGCGTGCTCACCCGCAGCGATCTCCTGGAGTTCCTCGCGCACGCCCCGAGGACCCCGTAGCGACCGTGCGCGCCCTCGGCATCGACGTCGGCGTCCGCAAGGGGCTCGACCTCGTGCTGCTCGACGAGGCCCGTCGGGACTGCGAGGCGCGCCGACGGGTGCGGCTCGAGGAGCTCCCCGCCCTCGTCGCGGACGTCGGCCCCGACGTCGTCGCCATCGACGCCCCGCCCGCCTGGGCACGGTCCGGCCGGTCCCGGCTCACCGAGCGGGAGCTGCGCTGGTTCGGGATCC
>SIRV01000048.1 GCA_004366195.1 Actinomycetota bacterium | reverse complement strand
CGGTATCCGGCGCCGAAGCGCTCGAGCGGAGCCAGGACCGCCACCTCCATCCGTCGCCGGCGCTCCGCGAGGGCGGTCGCCTCCTCCGCCACGCGCTCCGTATGCACGGCCACCTCGTCCTCCTCCCTCTCCTCCGGACGTTCCGCGGAAAGGGTCCTCGATGGGATGCCGGCCAGGCAGGGTCGTTCAGCACGCGAGCCGGGGCACCTTGCGCGGCACGCGGCCGCGCCGGATCGCGTACCGCCGCGTTGCGGGGATCGCACCGCCCGGGTACGCGGGATGGCCTACCCGGGTAGGCGAGGTCGCGTACGGCCTCGGACGCCCCCCCGGGCGTACGCTGTCCCAGGAGACACGGGAGAGGGAGACATGGCGGAGCGTATCCGCATCCTGATCGCCGACGACCATGCGCTGGTCCGCGCGGGGACCCGCCGGATCCTCGAGCGCGAGGAGGATCTGGAGGTCGTGGGCGAGGCGGCCGACGGCGAGGAGGCCGTGGCGCTCGCGGAACGCCTCGCGCCCGACGTCGCCGTGATCGACATCGGGATGCCGGGCATGAACGGGATCGAGGCCACCCGTCGGATCAAGGAGGGACACCCCGAGATCGGTGTGCTCGTGCTCACCGTGCACGACGAAGACCCGTACGTCCACGCCATCCTCGAGGCGGGCGCCGCCGGGTACCTGCTGAAGGACGTCCACGGATCGGAGCTCGTGGCGGCGGTGCGCTCGATCCGCGCCGGAGAGGCGGTCCTCCATCCGGCGATCGCGCGGAAGGTGCTCGCGCGGTTCCGCGCGGCCGGCGGCGCGAGCGCGGATCACGACCCGCTCACCGAGCGCGAGCTGAGCGTGTTGCGGCTGGCCGCCCGCGGGCTCAGCAACAAGCAGATCGGCGCCCGGCTCGGCCTGTCCGCACGGACCGTCCAGGTCCACCTGGGCCGGATCTTCCGCAAGCTGCGGGTGGCCTCCCGGACGGAGGCCGTCGTCCACGGGCTCCGCCATGGGTGGATCCGGATGGAGGACCTGGCGTGAGTTCGACGACGGCGAGCGTGTCGGCCTCGGCGGTGGCGACGTGGGCCCGTCTCCTACGACGACGCCTGCGGGAGCCGGCGTTCTGGGCCGTGCAGGGCGGGGTCGTGGCGATCACGGTCCTCCACCTCGCGATCGAGGCCCCGGAGCTCTTCGACCAGGCGGTCGTGCGGGAGTCCGGGCTCCGCCACGTGCCGGTCGTCCTCTATCTCCTCCCCATCGTGTACGCCGGGCTCCGCTACGGCCTGGAGGGCTCGGCCCTCACCGGGGCCTGGAGCCTCGCGCTCACCATCCCCAACATGCTCCTCTGGCATCGGCACCAGCTGGCCTGGGCGTGGGAGCTGCTGTACGCGGCGATCGTCCTCGGGGTCGGAGTGGCGGTGGCGGCGCCGGTCGAGCGCGAGCGCCGTCAGCGGGTCCAGCTCGAGGCCACGGGCCGGCGGCTCACGCTCCTGCACGGGGTGGCATCCGCGCTGGTGTCGGCCTCGCCGCTCGATCGGGTCCTGCCGGCCGTGCTGGAGCGGGTACGGGAGGTCCTCGGTCTGGCGGCCGTCTCGGTCGTCGTCCGGGATCCGGCACATGGGGGCGAGCAACGCTGGAGCGCCCCGGCTATGGGCGGCGGTGGGCAGGGGCGTGGAGCGGCGGACGACCTCGCATCGGGGAGCGACGGCCGGATCGTCGTCCCCCTCGGCGGGGACCCCGGCATCCCGGGGGCGCTCGTCGCGGCCCCGGACCCGGCCCGCCCCGCCGAACGTGACGACGAGGAGCTCCTGCGCGCCGTGGCCGCCCAGATCGGGGTCGCCCTCGAGAACGAGCGCCTCCACCGGTTGGAGAAGGAGCGCCTGCGCTCCTACGTGCACGAGGTGACGCGCGTCCAGGAGGAGGAGCGCCGACACCTGTCGCGCGAGCTCCATGACACCGCCGCGCAGGACCTGATCCTCCTGGCGCGCGGCCTCGACGCCCTGGCCGAGCAGATCCCTCCCGAGCTGGCCGCTCGGGCGCGGGAGCTGCGGGCGCGGGCCGAGGACACGCTCGAGGGGCTCCGCCGGCTCAGTCGGGACCTCCGCCCCACGGTCCTCGACGACCTCGGGCTGGTGCCGGCGCTCGAGTGGCTCGTCGCGGACCTCACGGGGCGGACGGCCATCGACGCTCGCTTCCACCTCTCGGGTTCGGTCCGCCGCCTGCCCGCGGAGACGGAGGTCGCTCTGTTCCGCGTGGTGCAGCAGGCCCTCCGCAACGTCGAACGGCACGCCGGGGCGCGGTGCGTCGAGGTGCGGGTGACCTTCGGCGATGGCGAGGTCCGGATCGATGTCGAGGACGACGGGCGTGGCTTCGAGGCGGCGGAGCCCCTCGAGCGACTCGCGTTCGAGGGCAAGCTAGGGCTCCTCGGCATGCGGGAACGGGCGCAGCTGGTCGGCGGATCGCTCTCGGTGCGCTCGCGCCCCGGCGGGGGGACGACGGTGACCGCCACCGTCCCCTCGATCGCCTGACCGGTGGCCCGAGGCGCTCGGGGGCCCGGCGGCCCCGCGTGCCCGGGGGTTGGCGCGGCCCGACGGCGAGACGTTCAGGGAACCCGGCCGAGCATCCGGTCGAACCACCGCACGTGCTCCTCGAGGGCCTCGAGGTAGACGGGGTCCGCCGAGCGTGCGAGCATCCCCTCCTCGGCCATGGAGGTCTGCACCGCCATCCGCTCCGTCATGACGCGGTCGGCCTCGAGGAGCGAGTGGGGGTAGGGGGAGTGGTCTCCCCGGCGTGGCTCGTAGGTCGCGGCCACGAGGATCACGAACGCGATGAGGACCACGATCCCGGTCCCGATCAGCCCGATCAGCCATCTCATGTTCCGCACCCCCCTGACCCGAGGTACGTCGTGGAGCGTCGTTGCCGGGCGTGGTGGGAGGATGAACGCGTCGTGAAGATCGCGTGGGGCTCGGAAGGCGGCCCGGGGTTCTCTCCGTGGAGGCGAACCCGGCATCCCGGACGGCGAACGTCACGTACGACGCCTCGCTGACCTCCCTGGCCGAGCTCACCCGCCGGGTCGAGGAGTGCGGCATGCGCTGCGCCGGGAGGTCCGTCCCCGCCCACATCTGCGACCCGATGGAGGAGCCCGATCCGGCGCACGGGGCGGCGATGGAGCGGACCAGCCACGGGGTCGTCGGCGAGGCCGCGCTCCCCTCCCCCCGTGCGGTCATGGGCCATGGAGGCCACGCCGGGATGTCGATGGAGGCGATGGCTCGGGACATGCGGAACCGGTTCCTGGTGGCCGCGGCCGCCGGCGCCTCGTGAGGAGGCGTCCGCGCCATCACCACGGCCGGCCATCGCCGGTCGCGGGCGTCGAGGCCCACGGGAGGCCGAGGCTTCATCGGGATCCAACGGTTCCTTCACCGCGCCTTCACGAGGGAAGGGGACCCTACCCGGGCAAGGTATACCCCGGAGGACGGGATGAAGGTCAGGGACCCGATCTGCGGGATGGAGATCGAGCGGGATCGCGCGGCGGACCGGCGAACCCGAGACGGACGCACCTACTACTTCTGCGCGACCGCCTGCGCGCAGAGGTTCGATGCGTCGTTCCGAGCGAACGCCCGCGTCGAGACGGACGGGCAACGCACGGCGGAGGGCCCGGTCGACCGGGAGGAGGAGGGCCGTCGGCGCGAGTACCGGACGCTGATGCGGAAGTTCTGGTTCTCCGCGCTGATCTCGGTGCCGGTGGTGCTGTTCTCCTACCCGTGGCTCGTTCCCGGCCTGAGGGACGTCCCGTGGCTGGCGCGCGGCTCCGACACCCTGCTCTGGGTGTGGCGAGGGCTCGGGCTGCTCACGCTGCCCGTCCTGCTGTGGGGCGGGAGCCAGTTCTACTCGGGGCTGTGGGCCGCGGCGAAGGCGCGATCGGCGAACATGCACACGCTGATCGGCGTGGGGATCACCGCGGCGTGGCTGTACTCCACGGTCGCCGTGATCTGGCCGGGTGTCTTCCCGGAGCCCGAGCTCGCCGAGGTCTACTACGACGTCACCGCCGTGGTCACCGCGCTGGTCGTGCTGGGCATGGCCCTGGAGATCAAGGCGAGGGGCAGGACCAGCGAGGCGCTGAAGAAGCTCATCAGGCTCCAGGCGAAGACCGCCCGGGTCGTCCGCGAGATCGGAGGGTCGTCGGGTAGGGAATGAGTGTGGGTCGAGGAGGTCGGCGGACTGTTAAAAA
>SIRV01000047.1 GCA_004366195.1 Actinomycetota bacterium | reverse complement strand
CCCGGGTCAGGCTCACCTGGTTCCGCTCGTACTGGATGTCCACCAGGCGCTGCTTGGCCCACTCCATGTCCGTGGCCACACCGCGGTGCACCCGCAGGATCTGCCCCAGGTACTCCTCGGGCGAGCCCAGGCCGTAGATGGCCGAGACGCTCGCCACCACCAGCACGTCCCGCCTGGTGAGGAGCGCCGCTGTGGCCGAGTGCCGCAGCCGCTCGATCTCGTCGTTGATCGAGGCGTCCTTCTCGATGTACGTGTCCGTCTGCGGCACGTACGCCTCGGGCTGGTAGTAGTCGTAGTAGGAGACGAAGTACTCGACCGCGTTCTCCGGGAAGAACTCCCGGAACTCGTTGGCCAGCTGCGCCGCGAGGGACTTGTTCGGCGCGAGGACGAGCGTCGGTCGCTGCACCCGCTCCACCACCTTGGCGATGGTGAACGTCTTGCCGGTGCCGGTCGCCCCGAGCAGCGTGATCCGGTCCTCGCCGGCCAGGATGCCCTCGACCAGCTCCTCGATGGCCTTGGGCTGGTCTCCTGCGGGCTCGAACTCCGAACGGACGACGAAGCGCGGCATCACCCGGGATTGTAGGCGGCCCGCGCGAGGGGCCGGGTCAGGCGGGATCGAGCTCGAGGGAGCCCACGAACCGAGCGGCGCCGCCGTCGTCCGCGCCGGGGGGCACGACGGCCGCCGCCTCGATCAGGCGCCCGCCCGCTGCCAAGACCCGGATCAGGTAGGTACGGCCGTCGGTCGCGGACAGGTGGAGCTGCGCGCCGGGATGGGTTCCGTCGCGGAGGACGTCCTCCTCGTCGATCCGGGCCGCGAGGCGCTCGGGGAGCGGGGCGAGGGCGAGGTCGACGAGGTCGGCCTCCGAGCGGCCGGCCGCGACCCCGGGGCTCACGTCCAGCCAGGCCACGAACCACGTCCCGCCGTCCGGCGCGGGGAAGTCCGCCCGGTGCAGCAGCCCGTCCTCGGTCACCGCCTGCCGCTCGTCCGGCCGGCCGGGGGCCATGACGCGGAACCCCCCGCCTGGGGGCGCGTACGGGGCCCAGGTGGACGGGTACCGCGGCGCCGAGGGCACCGCGTCGGACCGCGCGCCGCGGCTCGCCGGGGGCCTCCCGAGGGCACCGACGGCGAGCGCGAGGATCACCATCCCCGCCGACGCCACCCACCGGAGACGCGGGCTCGCCATCACCCGGCGTTCGCCTCCGCCCGCCGGCTCGGCCCCTCGTCACAGCCGACCCGCCTCGATGATCCGCTGCAGGAACCGTCGGGTCCGCTCCTCCCGCGGCTCGGTGAAGATCCGCTCCGGCGGCCCTTCCTCGAGGATCACGCCCCCGTCCAGGAAGCAGATCCGGTCGGCGATGTCGCGGGCGAAGGCCATCTCGTGGGTGGCGATCAGCATCGTCATCCCGCCCTCGGCGAGCTCGCGGATCACGCTCAGCACCTCCGCCACGAGCTCCGGGTCGAGCGCGCTCGTCACCTCGTCGAGGAGCATGATGTCCGGCTCCATCGCCAGGGCCCGGACGATCGCCACGCGCTGCTGCTGCCCGCCGGAGAGCCGATCGGGGTACTCGTCCTTCTTGTCGGCGAGCCCGAACCGCTCCAGGAGCGCGAGGGCGCGGCCCTCGGCCTCCGCCTTCGGCAGCCCGAGGGCCTTGATCGGCGCGAGCGTGATGTTCCGCAGCACCGTCATGTGCGGGAACAGGTTGAAGGACTGGAACACGATGCCGATCCGTCGCCGGACGCGGTTCACGTCCACGCCGGGCGCCGTGATCTCCTCGCCGTGGACGAAGATCCGGCCAGCGTCGACCGGCTCGAGGAGGTTGATGCAGCGCAGCAGCGTGGACTTCCCCGAGCCCGAGGCCCCGATGAGGCAGATCACCTCGTGCTCGCCCACGGTGAGGTCGATCCCCTTCAGGACCTCGAGCTTCCCGAAGGACTTGCGCACGCCCTCGAGCCGGAGCGCGACCCCATCGGCCGCGCCCCCCGACGCGTCCGCCGTCACAGGCCGCCCCCCGCTTCCCGGCGCCGACGCTCGCGGGCGACGAGCCAGTCCACGGTCCGCGTGAGGGGCACCGTGATGACGAGGAACATCAGCGCCGCCGCGAGCAGGGGCGTGAAGTTGAATCGGGCCGCCTGCTGGATCTGCGCCATCTTGAAGGCCTCCGGCGCCGCGACGACGAACGCGACGAGCGCCGTGTCCTTCTGCAGCGCCACGAAGTCGTTCAGGAGGGGCGGGACCACGCGCCGCACGGCCTGGGGGATCACGACGTACCGGAGCGTCGGCCAGCGCCCGAGGCCGAGCGAACGCGCCGCCGCCACCTGGCTCGGGTGCACGGACTCGATCCCGGCCCGGTACACCTCGGCGACGTAGGCCGAGTAGCTGAGCACGAGGGCCACGACCCCCCAGAACCCGGGATCCCTCGGCACCCCCGCGAGCCCGAGCGCCGGCACCCCGAAGCCGAGGATGTAGACGACGAGCACCGTGGGGACCCCCCGGAAGAAGTCGGTGTAGACGATGGCCATGGCCCGGATGGGGAAGAACACGGGGCCAGGCAGGCTCCGCATGACCGCGAGGAGCAGCGCGAACGCGAGGATGAAGGGCTCGGCGACCATGAAGTACGCGACGTTGCGCAGGAACCTGCGGGCGATCTCGGGGAAGGTCTCTCGGAACTCGAGCCCGTTGAAGAAGGCGTCCCGCACCGCCGGCCAGTTCGCGGAGCGGGTGATGGACCACCCGAGGACCCCGAGCACGACGACGGTGCTCGCCACGGCCACGGCGACGGCCCGCGCTCCCTCCGCCCGGAGGGGCGCGAGGATCCTCGAGGTCGGGCCTCCCTCGGGCGGGCGGGGATCGCCCGGCAGGTACCGGGCCCGATGGCCCTCGCCGCCGCCCCCGCGCGCCACGGTAGGGCCGCCTCCTACCGGAGGATCGGCACCTCGCCGACGTTCGTCTTCTCCGAGAGCCACTCGGTCCGGATCGCCTCGAGCGTGCCGTCCGCCTTCATCTGCTCGAGCGCCAGGTTCACGCAGTCCCGGAGCGGGTTGCCCTCCTCGAACGTCATGCCGAAGTACTCGCCGGCGGCCGCCGTCTCGAACTGCCCCACGACGACCCCGTCCTTCACCTCCTGCACGAACGGGTCGGCGAGGTACAGGGCCGTCGGCAGATCCACGACGATGGCGTCGACCTGGCCGGCGTTCAACGCGGCCACCGAGTCCGAGAGCTTGTTGTAGGCGCCCGGCTCCACCTCGGGCTGGATGACCTCGACGATGAAGTCGTAGCTCGTCGTCCCGATCTGGGTCGCGATGCGGTACGGGCGGAGGTCCGCGATGCTGGTGGCCTCGGTGATCGGGTTGCCCTTCACGGAGACGAGGGCCTGGTTGACGTCGTAGTAGCTCTCGCTGAAGTCGACGGCACGGTCCCGCTTCCCCGAGTACGAGATCTGCTCGATGGCGAAGTCCCACGCCTTCGGACCCGGCGCGTAGGTCTGGTCGAACGGCGCCACGGTCCACTCGACCTCCTCGCGGTCGAACCCCATCCGCTCCGCCACCTCGTACGCCACCGCGGCCTCGAACCCCTTCCCGGTGTAGGGGTCGTTGAACTTCCACTCGGGGTGCTCCTTCGTCTCCCCGCCGGCGAAGTACGGCGGGTAGGCGGGGTTGTCGGTCCCGATCGTCAGCACCCCCGGGTTCACCAGCTCCACCCGGGCGGCGCAGGCGGCCGGATCGGTCGGCGCGGTCGGCCCCGTCGCCCCGGTCGCGCCGGTCGGCCCCCCGACGGTCGGCTCCTCGGCGCACGCCGTGAGCGCCAGCCCCGCGACGGCGAGGACGGCAAGGATCCTGCGCATCGTCCAACCCCCTCGGATCGTCGGAGCGGGCATCTCCTTCCCCGGCGGCGAGCCTAGCACAGCGCCGCGGGGCCACCGCTCAGGGGACGAAGCCGAGGCGCTTGTCCACCACACCCTTCAGCGGCTCGCCCGTGAGGTACCGCTCCAGGTTCTCCACGAACAGCTCCACGACGGCCTCGCGCCAGCCCGCGACGTCCCCCGCGACGTGGGGGGTGATGACCACGTTCGGCAGCTCCCACAGGGGGCTGTCCGGCGGGAGCGGCTCGGTCTCGAAGACGTCCAGGGCCGCGGCGGCGATCCGACCGGCGCGTAGGGCCTCGATCAGCGCGGCCTCGTCCACCGTGCTCCCCCGCCCCACGTTCACGAACCGGACCCACGGGTTCATCGCGGCGAAGGCCTCGGCGTCGAACAGGTGGTGCGTGGCCGGCGTGGCCGGCAGCGCGTCCACCACGACGTCGGCCCATCGCAGCGCATCGTGGAGCTCGTCCACGCCCATGACCGTCCCGAACAGGGCGTCGGGGCGGGTCGTCCGCCCCACCCCCCGCACCATCATCCCGAAGGCCTTCGCGGTCCGGGCGATGGCCCGCCCGATCGAGCCGACCCCGACGACGAGCAGGCGCTTGCCCTCCAGGGTCTCCGTGTCGCGGGGCCGCCACTCCCGACGCCGCTGGCGCTCGAGCACCCCCCGCAGGTCCTTGGCGAAGAGCAGGAGCATCGCCGTGACGTGCTCGGCGATGGGTCGGTCGAAGACGCCGTGGGCGTTCGTCACCACCACCTCGGAGTCGACGAGCTCGGGGAACAGGAGGCCGTCCACCCCCGCCGAGGCCGCCTGGATCCAGCGTAGGGAGCGCGCGCTCCCCCAGGCCAGCCGGAGCAGGTCGCGCCCGCCCGACCAGGCGAGCAGGACGTCGGCACCTTCCAGGGCCGCGGCGAGCGCCTCCACCGTGTCCGCGTACCGCAGCTCGACGGCCTCGGCGACCACGGGGAGCCCGGGAGGCGGCCGGTCCTCGGTCGCCCCCATGACGACCACGCGACCGCGCTCCCTCACAGCGGCCTCCGGCCGGCGAACCCGGCGTCGAGCTCGTGGAAGTGGGCGACCCGCTCCTCCCCCTCCCGCCAGCAGAGCCAGACCTCGCGGCCGTCCACCTCGCCCGGGAAGTCCACGAGCCCGGTCTCGGGGTCCCGGAGCACGACGCCGAGGGCCGCGAGCCGCTCGAGCTCGGCCCGGAGCGCCTCGGCGGCCTCGAAGTGGCCGGGGTCGGCCGCCACCCCGCCGGGGTCGGTGATCACCCGCTCACGCACCACGCGGGCCGAGGCGATCAGCCGACGGCGCGCCTCGCGGATCCTCGGCAGGCGCTCGCGCAGCTCGGGCAGGAGGGCGTCGGCCTCGGCCGGCGTGAATCGTCGCTCGGTCACAGCCCGAGCACCCCGGGCAGCTCCGCCATGGACGTGATGCGGGGGGCGTCCCCGAACCCCGGGTACCGCCCGCGCCGGTCGATGAGGACCGGCCGCATCCCGACCGCCGCCGACGGGGCGATGTCGAGCTCGGGATGGTCGCCGACGTACACCGAGGCCTCCACCGGCACGTCGGCGCGCTCCACGGCGAGCCGGAACATCTGGGGGTCCGGCTTCTCCACCCCCTCGAGGCCCGAGATCACGCGCACGGGGAAGTACGGGAGCACGCCGAGGCGGTCGAGCAGGCGCTCCAGCCACTCCTCGAAGTTCGAGATCACCCCGAGGGCGAGACCGGCCGCGCGCAGGCGCTCCAGCACCGGCGGCACGTCCTCGAACAGCCGGTAGTTCCCGAGGTCGGTGAAGGCCCCGTAGATCCGGTCGACCAGGCCGTCCCCCGGCGCGATCCCGAGCTCGGCGAGGAGCGTCTCGTAGACGCCGTGCCAGAAGCGGCGCGAGCGCTCCGGCGACGTCGTCCAGAGATCCCCGGCGTCCGCGGCCTCCCGGAACCGCTCGAAGACGACGTGCGAACGGGCCCGCACCTCGTCCGGGCGGACCGGATGACCCGCCTCCCGGAGGACGCGCGCGAGGAGGTCGGGGAAGCTCGGCTCGGGATGGAGCAGGGTCTCCCCGGCGTCGAAGAAGACGGCGACGGTCCTCACACCAGGCAGGATAGCCGCCGGGGGTCAGGCCTTCGCCGCGGCCCTCGCCCGCAGGTCGGCCCAGACCCGATCCACCTGGGCCTCGAGCTCCTCGAGCGTCCCCTCGTTGTCGATGAGGATGTCGGCCACGGCCGCCTTCTCCTCCAGCGGCGCCTGGGCGGCGATCCGCGCCCGGATCTGCGCCTCGGACATGCCACGGCCCCGCATCAGGCGCTCGATCTGCGTCCGCTCGGTCGTCGAGACGACGATCAGCACGTCGAAGGCTGTGTGCATGCCGGTCTCCACGAGCAGCGGGGCGCTGAAGACCACGACGGCGTCGGTGTCCCGGTAGGCCTCACAGGCCTCGGCGAACATCCGGCGCACCTCGGGATGGACGATGGCCTCCAGGTCGCGGCGGGCGGCGGGGTCGGCGAACACGATGCTCGCCAGGGCCTCGCGGTCGAGGTCCCCGCCCGGCGCGAGGACCGACGCGCCGAACCGCTCCACCACGGCCTTGAACCCCGGCGTACCCGGCTCGACGGCCTTGCGCGCGAGGACGTCGGCGTCGAAGACGACCGCCCCGCGCCGCTCGAGCATCCGGGCGACGGTCGTCTTGCCCGAGCCGATCCCGCCGGTCAGCCCGACGAGGAGCACGGCTAGTCCGCCCGGCCCTCGCGGCGCTTCAGGTCCTCGAGGATGGCCTCGAGGGAGATCTCCTCTTCCTCCTCGGCCGCCGGCGCGCGCTCCGGCTCGGGCTCGACCTCGGCCGGCGCCGCCTCCGCCTCGGCCTCGGCCTCGGGCGCGGCCGGCTCCTCCTCCACGATCTCCCGCGGCGGGGCGGGCATGGCCGTGCCGACCTGGCGCATCGAGAGGCTGACGCGCCGCCGCGGCACGTCCACCTCGATGACCTTCACCCGCACCTGGTCGCCGACGGAGAGCACGGACTCCGGGGAGTCCACGTGCTGGTCGGAGAGCTCGGAGATGTGGACGAGGCCCTCGATGCCCGGGGCGACGCGCACGAACGCCCCGAAGGGCACGAGCTTCGTGACCTGCCCCTCGATGATCTCGCCGGCCGCGTACTTGCGCTCGAACTCCTTCCAGGGATCCTCCTGGGTGGCCTTGAGGCTGAGGGAGACGCGCTCCCGCTCCAGGTCGACGTCGAGCACCTCGACCTCGACCTCCTGGCCGACCTGGACGACCTCGCTCGGGTGGTCGACGTGCTTCCAGGAGAGCTCCGAGACGTGGACGAGGCCGTCCACTCCGCCGAGGTCCACGAAGGCGCCGAAGTTCACGATGGAGGAGACGGTCCCCTTCCGGCGCTCGCCCTTGCGGAGGGACTCGAGGAACCGCTTGCGCCCCTCGCTCTGGGACTCCTCGAGGAACGCCCGGCGCGAGAGCACCACGTTGTTGCGGTTGCGGTCGAGCTCGATGATCTTGCACTCGAGCTCCTGCCCCACGAAGGGCTGGAGGTCGCGGACCCGGCGCAGGTCCACGAGGGAAGCGGGCAGGAACCCGCGCAGGCCGATGTCGAGGATCAGCCCGCCCTTCACCACCTCGATGACCGGGCCCTTGATCGTCCCGCCGGCCTGCATGACCTCCTCGATCCGGCCCCAGGCGCGCTCGTACTGCGCGCGCTTCTTCGAGAGGATCAGGCGGCCCTCCTTGTCCTCCTTCTGGAGCACGAGGGCCTCGATCCGGTCGCCGACCTCGACCACCTCATGGGGGTCCACGTCGTGCCGGATCGAGAGCTCCTTGGCGGGGATCACGCCCTCGGACTTGTAGCCGATGTCGAGCAGGACCTCGTCGCGGTCGATCTTCACGACCGTGCCCTCGACGATGTCCCCCTCCTTGAAGTCGCGGAGCGAGGCCTCGATGGCCTCGACCAGCTCCTCGGGGGTCAGATCCCGCTCCGGTGCCGTTGTCGTCGTCGTCTCTTCGATCGGAACCATCTCCTCCTGCTGCGGGCGCCCACCCGCGGCAGGTGGGAGTGGCCGAGGTGGTACGGCGCGCCGCGCGGCTCCAGGATGGTAGTTGGGCCGGCGAAACCCCGTCAACGGGCCCGCGCCGCTAGTGGCCCTCGGGGGTCGCCTCCGCCCAGTTCGGCCCCCACCCCACGTCGGCTCGGAGCGGCACGGAGAGCTCGTAGGCGGCCTCCATCTCCGCCTTCACGAGCGCCGCCGCCTCCTCGACCCGGGCCGCCTCCACCTCGAACACGAGCTCGTCGTGGACGGTGAGCAGCATGTGGCAGTCGAGGTCCGAGGCCCGCAGGGCCCGATCCACCCGGAGCATCCCGAGCTTGAACACGTCGGCGGCGCTGCCCTGGATGGGCGCGTTCAGCGCCATGCGGCGGCCCATCTCGCGCACCCGCGGGTTGGAGGACTGGAGCTCGGGGATGTACCGGCGCCGTCCGAGCAGCGTCTCGGTGAAGCCGTCGGCCGTGGCCCGGGCCACCTGCCGGTCCAGGTACTCCTTGATCCGTGGGAACGAGGCGAAGTAGGCGTCGATGAAGGCCTGCGCCTCGTCGGGGGTGATCTCCAGACGCGACGCCAGCCCGTAGGCGTTCATCCCGTAGGCCAGCCCGTAGTTCACGGCCTTCGCCCGGTTCCGGGTCTGGGGGTCGACCTGGTCGAGGGGGAGCCCGTAGACGGCCGCCGCCGTCGCCGCGTGGATGTCCTGACCGGACTCGAAGGCCGCCCGCAGCCCTTCGTCCTGCGCGAGGTGGGCGAGGATCCGCAGCTCGATCTGGGAGTAGTCGGCGACGAGCAGCCGCTGGTCGGGCGAGCCGGGGACGAACGCCCGGCGGATCCGGCGGCCGAGCTCGGTCCGGGCCGGGATGTTCTGGAGGTTCGGGTTCGCGGAGGAGATGCGGCCCGTCGCGGCTCCCGTCTGGTTGAACGTGGTGTGCACGCGCCCGTCGGCCGGGTCCACCTGCCGCGGCAGCGCCTCGAGGTAGGTCGAGTGGAGCTTGTCGAGCTCCCGCCAGGAGAGGATCGCGGCGACGATGGGATGACGGTCGCGCAGCCGTTCCAGCACGCTGGCGTCGGTGGAGAGCTGGCCCTTCGGCGTGCGCTTCCCCGGCGAGAGGCCGAGCTTCTCGTACAGGATCTGGCGGAGCTGGGGCGGCGAGTTCAGGTTGAACTCCTCGCCGGCCAGTCGGTAGATCTCCGCCCGGAGCTCCTCCATCTGCGCCCGCACCTCCTCGGCCATCGCCCGGAGGTAGTCCACGTCGAGGGCGATGCCGCGGGCCTGCATCCGGGCGAGCACGGAGGAGAGCGGGAGCTCCACCTCCTCGAGCAACCGACGGAGCCCCGCGGCCTCCAGGCGCTCGACCATGACGGGGGCGAGCAGCGCGACGGCCGCCGCCTCGGCGGCCACCAGCCGCCAGGACGCCCCGAAGAGCTGCCCCTCGGCCTCCTCGCCCACGCCCGCGAGGAGGTCGGTGCCGAGGTACCGCTCGCCCAGGCCTCGGAGCTCGTACCGCCCCGCGGCCGGATCCAGCAGGTACGCGGCGAGCATGGTGTCGAAGGCCACCGCGCCGAGGACGCCTCCAGCGGCCAGGGCGGCCGTCTCGGCCTCCTTCGCGTCGTGGAGCCACTTCGGGGCGGGGCCCGCAAGGGCGTCGCCCAGCTCGGCGAGGGACCGGAGGGGCGCGTAGGCGGCCTGGGCCCCGCCGGCCGAGACGGCCGCCCCGCGCACGGCCCGACCGTCGAGCTCGAGCCGGAGCGCCTTCGGCGCGTCCGCGGCCAGCAGCCGCGCGAGCTCCTCCGGCGTCGTCTCGCGGAGGTCGAGCTCCGCCGCCTCGACGACGGGCTTCGCGCCGCGGCCGAGCTCCTCCAGGCGCTCGAGGAGGCTCCGGAACTCCAGGGCGGTGAACAGCCGGCGGACGGCCTCCGGGTCCCACTCGCCCATCGCGCAGTCCTCCGGCTCCACGTCGAGCTCGAGGTCGGTGCGGAGGCGAGCGAGGTCCTTGTTCAGCAGGAGCCGCTCGCGGGCGGCCTCCACCTGCTCGCGCAGCTTGCCCTTCAGCTCGTGGGTCCGCCCGAGGAGCTCCTCGATCGACCCGACCTCCCGGACGGGCCGGGCTGCCGTCTTCTCCCCCACGCCCGGGACGCCGGGGATGTTGTCCGAAGGGTCCCCCTTCAGGGCGACGTAGTCGAGGTACCGCTCCGGCGGCAGGCCGAACCGTTCCCGGACGGCCGCCTCGTCGTACCGACGGATGTCGGAGATCCCCTTCACGTTGAACAGGACCGTGATGCCGGGGCGCACGAGCTGGAAGAAGTCACGATCGGCGGTGACGATCACGGCCTCCATGCCGCGCTCGGCCGCCCGCACGGCGAGCGTGGCGATGACGTCGTCCGCCTCGTGTCCCTCGATGCCGAGGACGGGGATCCGCAGCGTCTCGAGGACCTCGACGATCAGCCCCAGCTGCTGGCGGAACTCGTCGGGCGCCTCCGGCCTCCCCGCCTTGTACTCGGCGTACCGCTCGAGCCGAACGGTGGGCGCGCCCACGTCGAAGGCCACCGCGATCAGGTCGGGGCGCTCCTCGGCGAGGAGCTTGATCAGCATCGAGGTGAAGCCGTAGACGGCGTTCGTGACCTGGCCGCTGCTCGTGGCGAGGGTCGTCGGCAGGGCGAAGAACGCGCGGTACGACAGGCTGTGCCCGTCGAGCAAGAACAGCCGCTTCGGGGTCGGATCCGGCCCTTCGCTCACCGGCCCGATGCTACCCCACACCCCCGGCAGGCTCGCCGGGAACAGGGTATCGTTCGGTCCCGAATGACCTTGACGGGAATCCGACCCCCGAAGTAGGATTCGCCGGGCCCGAGCGGTGCGGGGCCGATGACGACGAACGGAGGTGCCGAGGGTGGGAGCCGCCTTCATCATCGCCCTGCGCGAGGGCATCGAGGCCGCGCTGATCGTGTCGATCATCCTCGCGTACCTCACCCAGCTCGGGCGTCGGGATCGCGCCCACCTCGTGTGGTGGGGCACCGCCCTCGCCGTGGCCGTCTCCGTCGCCGCCGGCGGCGCGATCTTCGGGCTCGGCGCCGAGTTCGAGGGGACGGCGGAGCAGATCTTCGAGGGCCTCGTCACCCTGGCGGCCGTCGGCGTGCTGACGTGGATGATCTTCTGGATGCGCCGCCAGGGCGCACGCATCCGGTCCGAGCTCCAGGAGAAGGTCGACACGGCGCTCGTCACCGGCGGGCTCGCACTGGCCGCGCTCGCGTTCACGGCGGTCCTCCGTGAGGGGATCGAGACCGCCCTGTTCATCTTCGCCGCCGCCCGCGGGACGGCCGTGGCCTCGGTCGGCATCGGCGGGCAGCTCCTCGGCGCCGTCCTCGGCCTCGCCGTCGCCGTCGTCCTCGGGGTGCTCCTGTACCGGGGTGGGATCCGCATGGTCCCCCGGTCCTTCTTCCGGGTCACCGGCGCGATCCTCGTGGTCGTCGCGGCCGGCCTGTTCGCCTACGCGGTGCACGAGCTGCAGGAGGCCGGGTGGCTGCCGATGCTCGCGGCCACCGCGTTCGACGTCTCGGCCTCCCTCCCCGACGACGCGGGGCTCGGCGCCGTGCTCCGCGGGCTCGTGGGCTACAACGCCGACCCCACGGTCCTCGAGGTGGCGGCGTGGGCCGCGTACCTGCTCGTGGTGGGGTTCCTCTTCCTCCGGCCGCACGCCGTGGCCGTCCCGGCGGCGCAGGCGAGCGCCCGTCGGCCCGACTGATCAGCCCGCCACTTGTCACTCTTTCTCGGGGTGCGCGCTACCTGCGGCGCTGCGCAGAGAAGCTTGCGGCGCAAGGCTCTTCATCGGATTGACAGCCCACGCGTCCGCGGGTAGCGTTCGGCCCGGTCCCGAGCGGCCGTAGGGGTCGGACGGCGGGAGACGGACCCGGAGCGGAGAGCTCGACCGGGCGGCGCGAGCCCCCGGAGGCAGCTCCCGAGACGGGGATCGGACCGGTCGACCGAGCACCGGGTCGCTTGGGACCACCCTTCGACGGGCCGAGGGGTCGCGCGGGCCGCTCGCGTTTGGGGAAGGCGTGAGCGCCTGCGAGGGCTCCTCGGCCCGTCGTGCTTCCCGGCCCCGCGCTCCCCCCAACGTCCCGTGCGCCCGGTCAGGACGCCGGCAGGAACCGGTCACAGCACCGCGTCGATGAAGCGCTTGGTCTCGGGGTACTTGGGGTTGGTGAGGATCTCGGAGGGCGGCCCCTCCTCCAGGATCCTGCCCTCGTGGAAGAACATCATCCGGTGCGCCACCTCGCGCGCGAACCCCA